>WQRM01000140.1 GCA_009786735.1 Oscillospiraceae bacterium
GAACGGATTCCACACTTGCTTCACATATTTTTTTTGAATGCTGCGCTGCGCCAGCTGCGCCGGGGTTAGTTCACGTTTCACAAGCTTTCCTCCAGACCGATGATTTCACCATATACTTGTTTTGCCATATATTCGGTATCTAGGAAAATATCGCCAAGTAAAAAACCGCTGGCCTTGAGCTGTGTGAAAAAACGTTGTTTATTTTTTGCTGGAACAATTATTTTTTCTAAACATCCATCGATGTTCTTCTTCTCTAGTGGGATGTCGCTGTTATGAATGGTGAAAGTCGATTGTTGTGATAATACGCGAGGATCATTCTCGACAGCCCAACAAGCAACGATTGCGTCCTCTTGGGCAACGATTGTTCGACTTGAAAAAGCTTGTTGTGAGTATTTGTAGATTTTTGACGAATCCATTGGATAAAGAGAAGAAGTACCAATTTGCGCGTTATTTAGTACACGTGGATTTAAAATCCATATGCATCCGTCCTTCTCAATGTTGTTACGAACCGCAAAATACAATGCTATTAAAGGCGAACGTGTCCAATCAAGTAATCTGGTCGGCAATCCGTAATGTTGCATTCGAGATAACCAAAACACATGATCTTCTTCTAGGCGCGGCGAGTTCAATATTTTGCCTTTTGTCATAGAGTAAAAGTGCAGAGAAAGCGTTGCTTCCCGATGAGTATATTTTCTTTTTACTGAGGGCAAGAGTTCATATGTTGCGTTTGAGTTTCCTCGAAACCAAGCAAAATTAGCTCTTTTGCCAAGCCCATGTACATTCTCATTCAATTCGAATTGAGGAAATTTTTTTTTACTTCCATGACGTAATCAATATACTCATCCAATGAATTTATTTCAAGATTCATACGAAGATCTCCTACAAAATTTGCTGCGTTGCGCCAGCTGCGCCGGGGTTAGTTCACGGGACATGTTGTGCCTTTCTTGCTGTTCTTTTTCTTGAAAGAAAAAGAACCAAAAAGAACTTTAGCCGCGCTGCGCGCGTGGGGGATTTTTATGGGCATCGCGTGTAGGGGCGGCAATCTGCCGCCCGTTCATCTTCATCAGATGATGATAGACCACAACGAAGCGACGTCTCCCCCGCAGGGGTGCTCCGCACGCCTTCCTCACCCTCCCCGAGGTCGGGAGCTCCCTCCAGAGGAGAGGAGCTGGGGCTTGTTTCTTCAAGTTTTGCTATTTTAGACTTTCGTATTGATTTTAAGGTTCGGGTGGCGTAATCGCCACCCCTACATGTTGCGGCTTGACGAGCCTTGCAGGAGACAACCACCTGTAGGGGCGGCGGGCGCGCCGCCCGAAGCAAAAAACACATCAATACCATTTGTCAAAAGCGCCTAAGTTTTAATGTCGCTTACCGTCTAAGCCCCGCCCCCGTCTTTAGAGGGGGATGTCGCCGCAGCGACAGGGGGGGCGACTCACGGAAGGAGCTGGCACGCGCCGCGCGTGACTGAGGAAGGCGTGCGGAGCACCCCCTGCGGGGAGCAGGCGCTTCGCGTGGGGATTTTTATGGCAAACGAAAAGAGGTGCGGGCGGCAGGTTGCCGCCCCTACACGCGAGGTTGATGAAACGGTGTGGACGCCCGAAATTTTGATGAGCGCTTGCGGAGCAACTCGCCCCACCGCAGCTAATACACCACACCCAAGAAAATGCTCACAAACAAAAAGTAAATCAGCAGCGCCACAATGTCCTTGATGGACGTGATGATCGGCGCGCTGCCTGCGGCTTGGTCAAGGTTGAGCTTGATGAGCAAAAACGGCACCAAAAAGCCCAGCAGCGATGCCACCGTGATGGCCACAATCAGCGCAAGACCCACGGCCAAACCCAGCATGGGCGTGTGCCACAGCCCGGCAATCACGCCGGTGATTACACCCAGCATCAAGCCGATGCTTAGCCCCACGAGAATCTCCTTGACGAAAGGCTTGGCGAACTTTTTCATGTCGATCTGCCCCAGCACCACGCCGCGCGCAAACACGGTGGACGACTGCGTGCCAACGTTTCCGCTCATGCCCATGATCAGCGGGATGAAAATCGCCACAGCAGCGATGGATTCCAGGGCTTCTTCAAAGCCGTCCACGATGAAGCCTGCGATGAACGCAAAGCCCAGCGTCACCACCAAAATCGGCAGACGAACCTTCCAAATGCGCCACAAGCTGCCGTTGACAAGCAAGTCGCTGCGGTCGGTTTCGTTGCCGGTGATGCCCGCGCGGTCGAAGATGTCCTCGGTGGCTTCGTCTTCCAGAATGTCCATCGCGTCGTCGATGGTGACAATGCCCACCAGGCGCTCTTCTTTGTCCACCACGGGGATGGCCAGCAAGTCCATTTCCTGCAGCGTGCGGGCAACTTCTTCTTGGTCGGTGCTGGTGTGCACGCGCAGGGCATGTTTGGTCATGATGCGGTCAATCACATCAGTCGGCTGCGCCAGAATCAGCTCTTTGAGCGAAATTACGCCCTTGAGCTTCTTCATGCTGTCGGTGACATACAGGGTATAGATGGTCTCTTTGTCGCGCGCTTGTTGGCGGATGCGGTCGAGCGCTTGCGCCACGGTCATCTTGCGGCGCAGCGAGATGAACTCCGTGGTCATGATGCGCCCGGCGGTTTCGTCCTCATAGCCCAGCAGCAGGTTGGTGATTTTGCGTTCCTCGTGCGACAAATTGGCGATGAGCTGCTGCGCCACTCCGGCGGGCAGTTCGTCCAGCAGGCGCACGCGGTCGTCCGGCGCGAGCGTGTTAACAAACTCGATGGTTCTCTCATTGGTGAACGAGCTCAGCAGGTTTTCTTGGTGTTCGGTGTCCAGCTGGTCAAACAGTGTGAGCGCCGCGGCTTTGCTCAGCAGCCGAAATGTGATCACCTGCTCTTCGTCGGTCAGGTCGTTGAAGGCGAATTGCAGTTCAACGTCCTCCAAGCCCGAAAGCAGTGCTTTCAGGCTGTCGAGGTCTTTGTGTTCAATGTGTGCAGAAATGCGTTCGGTGAGCATAGGTATCCTCCTGTTGTGTGATTTTGTTTGTGCATCGCTTACTGCCCTCGGGATCCATGTGCTCACCACCTTTGATTGAAAATTTGGGTTGTTTTAAAGCTTTTGTATTGATATGTAGTTCGGGTGGCGCGCCCGCCACCCCTACATGTTGCGGCTTGACATAGCCTTGCAGGAAACATCCACCTGTAGGGGCGGCAATTTTGCCGCCCGAAGCAAAAAACACATCAATACCATTTGTCAAAAGCGCCTAAGTTTCGCTGTCGTCCACCTCTTAAGCCCCGCCCCCTTCTTTAGAGGGGGGATGTCGCCGCAGCGACAGGGGGGTGAGCTAATATCTACGCCGCACTCGGACCGCTGTTCATCTTTTTGCCCATGACCATAAAGCCAATGGAAATACCCACACCCACCAGCAGCGCCACGAAGTCAATCAGCCAGTTCAGAGCGGCGGAGATGGCGAAGGGATGCTCGGTCATCAACCCAAGGATGGCCATGCCCACCAGCGAGCCAATCATGAACCCAAACACCGACGTGTGCGACGGTCCCGGCCATTTGTCAAAGCACTTGGCAATGGACTTCGCCACCAGCACAAGACCCGCCACGATACCACCCAAGAACAGCAGCAGATGCGGCAGATACGCAGCACTTGCGCCGAACAACTGGTTGGCGGCATACATCACTTGCGGATAAATGCCCATCACGATGAGTAGCGTCGCGATGCTCATGCCCGGCACGAGCGTGAGCATGCCTGCCACCACCCCGCCAATGAGGAACATCCACCAGCCGCTGGTGATGCCCGTTGCGCCTGGGTCGCCGATGAAGATGGACATGACCATCACGCCCACGGCAATGGCGAAGGCCAACACGCCCGAAATCCCGCTGCTTGCGCGGAACTTATGCGGCTTCACTTCGGCGTAAATCATCGGCAGGTTGCCGGCAATCAGCCCCGTGAACAGCATGAACGCCGTGCGCTGATACGCCGCGAACAAGTCGGGGAACAGCACCACCAGCAACACCGCGCTCACGCCCATGCCAATGGCGATGGGCGCGAGGAAAACCATGTTTTGCTTGAAGGGCTTAAACGGGCTTGACGCGATGCGCACGATGTCGTGATACACCCCCATCGCAATCGCCACCACCGAGCCGCTAATGCCCGGTGCAAACACGCTGATGCCCAGAAATGCGCCCGCAAACGTGCGGACAAATAGACGTTTGATCAGTTCCATAATTACTCCTTATTTATGTTTTTGCCTAGCATCACAAAGAATGTAGAAAGTGCGAACCCTGCCGCAAATAAAATCAGTCCCAGCCACCACAGGAAGTTGGGGTCATCAAGCCACACGGCCTGGAAAGTC
>WQRM01000141.1 GCA_009786735.1 Oscillospiraceae bacterium
CCCGCCGTTTTGCCCAGCGTCTCGCTGCTTGCCGTCACGTCGAGAATGTCGTCCGTGAGCTGAAACAGCAAGCCCATGTGCGCCGCATACGCACGCGCGGCAGCCATGCGTGCAGGTGCTACGTTCGCCGCCAAGCAGCCGAGCTCACAGGCAGCAAGCAGCAGTGCGCCGGTCTTGCGTGTGTTCATTTCCTCCAGCTGCGCGCGGGTGATTTCCGCGCCCTCGTAGCTCAAGTCTTGCCACTGCCCTTCGATCATGTCCGTCGCCGCACGCACCAAAATCTCCACCGCAGCGGGATGCTTGCCCGCCACCGCAAACGCCTCGCACAGCATCGCCGAGCCCGCCAGCAACGCCGTTTGCTCGCCGAATTGCTTGTGGCAAGCAGGTCGCCCGCGGCGCATGTCGTCGTTGTCCATGCAGGGCAGATCGTCATGCACCAACGAGTAGCAATGCACCAACTCAATGGCCACCGCAAGGGGAGCGGCATCTTCCGCACGTCCGCCAAACAGCGCACAAAACGCTTGCACCAGCACCGGACGGATGCGCTTGCCGCCGCCGGTGAGGCTATAACGCATCGCCTGCGCCACCACGCTTTCGCCGCCGGGGAGGTATCGCTGCAGCGTGCGCTCGAACTGCGCGGCCTGTTCTTTCAGCTGCACATCCACGTTATTCATCGTTGCCCTCCAGCGCCAAAGTGGTGAGCTTTTGCTCGGCGGTCTGCAGGGTTTGCTGCAGTTGTGCCGCGAGCTTTGTGCCCTCTTCAAACAGCTTCAGGCTTTGTTCAAGCGGCAAACTGCCCTGCTCGAGCAGCCCCGCGATTTCTTCCAAGCGTGCGAACGCCTTCTCATAATTATGCATGTCATTTTCTCCTTCTGCCACTTTTTTGAAAAAAAGTGGCGCAAAAACTTTAGTCGCGCTGCGCGCGGGGGGCACATACTAAAACACCGCACACGCCATCGTATAACTGCAACTCCAGCATATCGCCCAGTTCCAGCGCTTTAACGCTCGCCACCGGCACATCGTCTTTGCGTGCAATCGCATAGCCCCGCGCCAGCACCGCCAGTGGGCTCAACGCGTGCAAGCTCGCCGCCAAGCGCGTGAACTTCGCCCGCTCACGCAGCGTGCGCTCGGTCATGGCGCTGTGCATACGTTGCGTTGCGCTGTCTAGGCGTTGTTGGGCGCTGTAAACCAATTCCTGCGGGCGAGTGAGCACCCGCCGCCCCAGCAAACTGCTCAACTGTGCGCGGCGTTGCTGCAAATTCGCCTGCATGGCATATCCCATGCGCTCGTGCAGCCCTTGCAATCCTGCGGCGATTTCGCTCATGTCCGGCACGGCAAGTTCAGCGGCAGCGGAAGGCGTCGGCGCGCGTAAGTCGGCCGCGAAATCGCAGATGGTCACGTCGGTTTCGTGCCCCACCGCGCTGATGACCGGGATGCGCGAGCTCGCAACAGCGCGTGCCACAGGCTCTTCGTTGAACGCCCACAAGTCTTCCAGCGAGCCGCCTCCCCTGCCCACGATGAGCACATCAGCGGCTTCGCGCGCGTTGAGCAGCTCAACCGCTTGGGCAATCTGCTTGGCTGCGCCCGCTCCTTGCACTTGCACCGGGCACAGCACGACTTCACAAGCCGAGCAACGCCGGCCCAACACTTGCAGCATATCCTGCAGCGCAGCGCCTGTGCCGCTGGTGATAATCCCCACCCGCTGCGGGAAAACGGGGATGGGTCGCTTGCGTTCGTCGTCAAACAAGCCCTCGGCGGCAAGGCGTTCTTTCAGCTGCTCAAACGCGAGGTACAGCGCACCCAAGCCGTCGGGCTGCATGTCTTCAGCATAAACCTGAAACTTGCCGTCGCGTTCATACAGCGACGCGCGACCAAACACCACCACGCGCATGCCATCGTGCGGCACAAAGCCCAAGCGGCGGTTCGCCTCGCGGAACATCACCGCAGGCAGCGCGGCTTTGTCGTCCTTGAGCGTGAAGTACCAGTGCCCACTGTAGTGCGCCTTGAAGTTGCTGATTTCACCCGCCACAGCAAGCCCGCGCAAGCCATCGCTTTCCTCCAGCAGGAACTTGACGTACTTATTCAGTTGCGAAACGGTGAGAGGTGCTAGCATGTCATGCCCTCCCCTGCTAAAATGGCGACACCGGCCGCGTTGTCCGCGCTAAACTCCGGCGCAGCGAAGTGTGCATGCGCAAACGCCGCCATGAAACTCGCGCGCAGCACTTGGCTGCAGCACACACCGCCCGCGCAAATCAGCGGCAGGTCGCCCGCCGCACGTGTAATCTTAATCATCGCATCCGCAACCGTTGCGAGGCAAAACCGCGCGATATTTTCCGGGCTATCCGTCATCTTCTTGCACTGGTTTTCCACGCCCGAAAGATGCATTTGCATGCCGCTCACGCTCGCCCGAACACGCTGTGGCTCGCCGCGCTGCGCCAGTTGATCCAGCGCAGGCCCGGCAGGAAAAGCCAACCCCAGCTGCGCACCCACGCGATCCACCAGCTGCCCGGCGTTGAGGTCCGCTGTGCCGCCAATGCAAGTGGCTTGCAACCCGGGGCGCACATGCAACAGCTCTGTGGTGCCGCCGCTCACATGCCAAGCGAGGAACTCGCCATCCAGCAAATCCAGCCGCCCAGCGGAATACAACGCCGCCGCAAGATGCCCCTGTTGGTGGCTGGTTTGGTGCAGTGGGATGTCCAGCGCAGCGGCGATGGCCTGTGCAGCACTCACGCCCGCCAAAAAGCAGGGCATGTAGCTGCCCTCCACGTCGCGCGGGCGGCTGCTCACGCCAACTGCCGTGATGCGTTGCCCACGCACGAACTCATCCAGCATCGCAGGCAACGCAACCGTATGATGAAACAGCGCGTCGCTCTGCCGCAAGCCCAGCTCACCCGCCTTCACGGGCAATGGGCGCTTGAGTTGCCGCACGGTTTCGCCGTCATACAAAGCCCAGCTGGTCGTATAATTGCTGGTGTCAATGCCTAAGCTATACCTCACTGCTAGACTCCTGCTCACTGCCCCTCGCAATCGCACCAAGTAATCCATTCACGAACTTCGGCGCATCGTCGTCGCCATACAGCTTCGCCAGCTCCACCGCCTCGTTGATGCTCGCACCCACGGGGATGTCATCCATGTGCAGCATTTCGCACACGGCAAGGCGCAGCACCGCATGCGTGGCACGCGGGATGCGTCCCAGCCGCCACCCGGGTTTTAGGCGCTTCGCGATGCTCTCGTCAATCCCCGGCAGATTTTCCACCGCTAAGGTTGCCAGCTGCAGGGCGAACTCATGCGGCGGTTCGGCGTCTTCGTCCCGCGCTGCAAGAACTTCCTCCAAGCTTGCGTGAAACGTGAGCTCGAACAGCAGCGCAAAGGCTTGTTCGCGGGCTTGTCTTCGTTGTTGTTGTGTCATGGTGAACTCCCAGCCTGTATAATACCTCTATTATATCACACTTTCGATGAATATTCAATGGGTTTATGCATAAAATTGTCGCTTCGCTGTGTCTTATTAGCGTTCGCATAAAAATAGAGGCGGTTTTTCCCGCCTCAAACTGTTATGTCGCGCAAACTAGCTTCGCATTGCCCTGCTGCCACGCGACTTCCGTGCGCGCAAAGCCTGCCTGCCGCAACAAGCGCATTTCATGCCGAGCCGTCAATGGCGTGTCAAAGTGGGTTTCGCCCGGCTGTTGATGCTCACGCGCAAGCTTGGCGAAGTTCGCGCGTTCATCCCGCGCCGTTTTCGCATAGTAATCGCAGTTGATGAACACGCCGCCCGGCCGCAGCGTGCCGCGCACTTGCGTGAACAGCTGCAGCTTTTGCGCAGGGCTAAAGTGGTGCAGGCTCATCACCGAGATCACGGCATCGAACTGCGCAGGCGGGAAGTCGTAGTCAAAATAGCTCATACACCGCGTTTGCACGGCAAGCCCGACGCAGCGCTCATGCAGCAGGTTGAGCATGTCCTGCGCGAGGTCAATGCCCAGCACCTTCGCTTGCGGGAATCGCACAAAAATCGCAGGGAGCTCAAGCCCCGTGCCGCAGCCCAGGTCAAGAATATCGCGCGTGCCCTCGGGCAAATGCAACGCAACGATGTCCTTGCTCGCCATGCCGCCGTCATGCTTGAGATGCCCCAAATGCGCTTCATCGTAGATTTCGCTGCGGTCGTTGAAGAATTGCGCCATGGGTTCAAGTTGTTCGTTCACACTAAAGCTCTCCTTGTTTCATTTGGCTGTTTTAACCTTTTGTATTGATATGTAGCCCGGGTGGCGCGCCCGCCACCCCTACATGTTGCGGCTTGACATAGCCTTGCAGGAGATATCTACCTGTA
>WQRM01000142.1 GCA_009786735.1 Oscillospiraceae bacterium
GGGCGGCAATTTTGCCGCCCGGGGAGTTTTATGGCAAGTGAAAGAGGCGCGGGCGGCTAATAGCCGCCCCTACACGCGTCGAAAATTCACTGCCGCCATCCTCTCAAGCCCCCATTCCCCTGCGCCGGGGTCCCCGCGAAACCTGTTTCGTGGGGTGGGTGTGGAGGGGTGCGCCCGCAGGCGCGGGGTGGTCTTTGTGGCGGGCGCGCCGCCCGGGGTTCAAATAACACACATATTTTTATGCTTCGGGCGGCATCGTGCCGCCCCTACATCATCCGTGCCTCACCCAACAATCGCTTCCTGCTTTTCGCTTGGCGCAGGGCGAGCATGTTCCGGCAGCAAATCCTTGAACAAATTGGTGAAGTTGAGCGCCGCCAGTGCGCCCATTGCAGCCACGATAATCACTTGTTGTGCAATGCCGCCCTTGTCGATAATCAGCCAGGTCAGCATGCCCAGCGAAATCGGCACAAGCGCGATTAACACAATCAATGCCAAGCGGCTTTTTTGCTTGAGCGCCCCGCGCAGCAGCAGCAGGCTGGCAGGCAATATCATGCACACGCCAAACACGATCGCAGTGCCCCAGTGCGCCACCAGTTGCAAGCCCCAGTCCTCGGTGGTGGGGATGTTCGTCGTCAGCGCAATACCGATGCAGCCCACAACCATGGCAATCGGGAAAAATTTGCTCTGAAAGTCATAGCGCCGCATCATGTAGCAGTTGTTGAGCACGGCAACGAAAGCCGCCGTCAGCCCCCACAGGCGAAACAGCCATGGATGTTCCAGTCCAATCATGCTGATGGTGAAGTCTGCGGGGTCTAAAATGAACGTGTAGCCAAGCAAAAAGCTCAAGCCAACCACCAGAATCCCCAAGCAGAACACGCGGTTTCTCACCATTGCTAAGTAATCGTCTTTCCAGGTTGTCATTGCAGTACCCTCATTTCTTGTGTTTTATTGGTAGCATACCGTAGTAATCTGTAAGGGCGCACCCCTGCGCAACCCGCTGGTTTTGATGAAACTCACAGAAAACCGTTTCTTGAGCGGCCCTCGCGCGGGCGCGGCGACTGGGGGTGCGGAGTTTGCAATTGCCCGCGTCAGCGCTCCACCTGTAGGGGCGGCAATTTTGCCGCCCGAACCCCAAACATCGCACCCGCCATCCGCCACAACAAATGCGCATTACGAAATTATGCATGTTTAACTTCCCCTGCATCTTGATGCAAAGAAGGCGAACAAGTTCACTCTATCACATCAAGGCTCGCGAGATATGTTCGAACATCATCATTTAATTTATCTAGTGCTGCATTTAGGGCATCTTCTTTTGCGAGAACTTCGGGTGTCAAAATTTTCACGCTTTCAGGGCGCCCAGGATTCCAAACGTTTGTAGGGGCGTTCAGCTGATAATGCTTCTCAAAGGATGTCAATTGATGGTCTGCCAACGCAAGCGCAACTTTATATTGCTCAAAAAACTCAGCCTTGATAAACGATGCGTTTGCATTAAGTACATCTTGTGCGTCCACATAAGCCTTGAGGGCGGCCAAACACCATTGTTTTTCTTGTTCTATTTCCGATTCTTTGTCGGACGGAACCATGACTTGATTTCTTTGGGTTAACCGCTGAACATTTTTTCTCAACAGGAAGAAAGCGCTGGATAGTTCGCGAAAGATTTGAAATTCAGTGTCGAATCTTTTTTGACTGATGTAAACCTTTCTCTGCAACTCGCTTTTGTGCGCTGCAAGCTCTATTTTATAGCGCTCATCAATTCTTTTTGCTATCATCTTTCCACCAAACTTTATGACGGCAACGACAATGCTACCGATTCCACCTGCGGAAGCAACAGCTAAAAGAACGATTTGTCCAGCAAGACTCCAACCCATAATTACCCCCCAAACTCCCGCAACATCCCCTGCATCTTAATGCTCAAGCCAAACAGGTTCACGAAGCCCGCGCTGTCGCCTTGGTCATACACATCGTCCTCGTCGAACGTCGCAAACGCCTCGCTCCACAGCGAGTACGGCGACGTCACGCCGGCGCTGGTGATGTTGCCCTTATACAGCTTGATTTTCACGTCGCCGGTCACGTTGCGCTGGGTCGAATCCACAAAAGCATCCAGAGCCTCGCGCAACGGTGTGTACCACTGACCAAAATAGACCAGCTCGCCATAGCGCGCAGCCACCAGCTCTTTGTAGTGCTGCGTGTCGCGGTCAAGCGTGATGCTCTCCAACACATCATGGGCTTTGTAGAGGATTCTGCCCGCGGGATTTTCATACACGCCGCGGCTCTTCATCCCAACCAAGCGATTCTCCACCAAGTCATCAATGCCCACGCCGTTTGCGCCGCCCAGCGCGTTGAGGCGCTCAATCAGCGTCACGCCGTCGAGCTTCTCGCCGTCCAGCGCCACGGGAATCCCCTGCTCAAAGCTAATCGTCACATAGGTCGCCTCGTCCGGCGCATCTTCGGGACGCACGCCCAGCTCCAAGAAGCCGGGTTTGCCCAGCGGTGCTTCGTTCGCGGGATCTTCGAGGTCAAGCCCCTCGTGCGAAAGATGCCACAGGTTTTTGTCTTTGCTATAGTTGGTGTCGCGGTTAATCTTCAGCGGAATGTTGTGCGCCTCGGCATAGGCGATGGCATCGTCGCGGCTCTTGATTTCCCAGCTGCGCCACGGCGCGATGATATGCATGTCGGGGCAAAAGTGCTTGAAGGTCAGCTCAAAGCGCACTTGATCGTTGCCCTTGCCGGTGCAGCCATGGCAGATCGCGTCTGCGCCTTCTTTGCGTGCGATGTCCGCCACGCCCTTGGCAATCACCGGGCGAGCAAAGGCCGTGCCCAGCAGATACTCACGCTCATAGCGTGCGCCAGCCTTCAGCGTCGGCCAAATGAAGTTCTCCACAAACTCCTGCTTCAGGTCAAGCACATACAGCTTGCTTGCGCCGGTGGCAAGAGCGCGTTCTTCCAGTCCGTCCAGCTCCATGCCTTGCCCAACGTCGCCCGAAACCGCCACTACCTCGCAGCCGGGGTAGTGTTCTTTCAGCCACGTCAGCATCACCGATGTGTCCAGCCCACCGGAATACATCAGCACGATTTTCTTAATGTCTTTGGGTTGTTTCATGGGGTTTCTCTCCTTAATCGTATGTTGTAGGGGTCACGTCTCTGCGCGACCCGTGAGGTTTACCTAAATGGGTGGAAGCGTAGGGGCGACATTAAACGCGCTTGTGCTCCGCACGCTTTCCTCACCCCTCGCGGCTCGGGGAGCTCCTTCCAGAGGAAGGAGTCTGGGGGCTTGCTGCTTTAAGTTGAGATGTCGTTATCCTCTTAATCCTTGGCTCCTTCTTCTAGAAGGAGCTGGCACGCGTCGCGCGTGACTGAGGAAGGCTCGCGGAGCGACGCAATCTCACCGTCCAACATCTAAACGCTAACGTCTAATATCTAGCATCTAGCAGCCCCAACTGTCCCCGCAATCGTCGGGTCGCATCGCGCCAATCACGCGCTCATAGATCGCGCGCAGTTCGGCGGTTTCGGCATCATCGAGGGGATACCACTGGTAGCCGCCCTCGTTGCCGGGGAACGCGCGTTCGGACGTGTAGACATGCCAGTCCACAATGCGACCATCGCGGATCGCCACCACCGTCGGCACAAAGATGCGCAGCTCCTCGGTGTTGATGCGGTTGCCGTCCTCGTCCGTCAAGTGGAAGGGATTGAGCGGCAGCGGTTCAATCACGCGTTCAAACGCCACCAGCATGTCTTGGTAGTGCGGATGCCCGGGATTGGTCATCACCGGCACGCCATCGCGCAGCTCCCAGATGGTGCGAATGGGCATCATGTTCAGATAGAAAATTTCGGGAAGCCCCATCTCAAGCGCGGTGTCAATCAGCAGCGGCATCATCTGCCTGCACCACGGGCACTGCGGAAAGCTGAACAGCACAAGCCCCGTGCCGCCGCCCTCCAGCAAGTCAAACAGGATTTCTTCCGGCGAGCTGTAGCGCATGAGGTTATACTCGGGTATGTTGATGTGTTTGAGCGTGGGGCCCGCCGCAGTTTCCGTGCCGTTGAGCGCCTCGTATTCTTGTGCAAAGCGCAGCATTTCTTCCGTGGGCACGCGCGCCGGTGTGCGGTTGAACATGGGCGCAATCACAAACACGCCCACCAAAAACCCCACCGTGAACAGCGCCAGCAAAATCAACGCAGGCACAATTTTCTTTTTCATGTGATTCTCCTTTGTGTATGTTAGCCTATTTTTTAGTCCGGGCGGATTCACATCCACCCCTACATGTCACGGCGTGGTGAAACTCGCAGAAAACCGTTTCCTGAGCGGCCCTCGCGCTG
>WQRM01000143.1 GCA_009786735.1 Oscillospiraceae bacterium
CGTGCAGGTCGCCGATGCCGTCGCCGTTGCCGTCGGCGAAGGAGCGCGGCCAGATTTGGTAGACGGCCCATTGTTCGTAGTTTGGTTTCATGGAAATCTCTCCCTGTTATTTTAGCAAATTTTGTTGACATATGCAAAAATATGTGCTATAATGATTGCGGTGCTGTGGCCTGCTTGGGACGCGCAGTCTTTCCCTCCTGGAAGTGATATTCGGTCACGGAAGGAGGTGGTGTGATGCTTGAAATTTTGCTGGCGATTGGTTTTGTGCTCATCTGCTGGTCAATAATACTACATCAAACTCGGGATAAAGACTAAACCGCTCCCCTGCTTGCAACTAGTGAGCGGTTGGTCTTCAGTTCACGCTAGGAGGCAATGACCGTTTTCGGCAGTGCCAACGCCCCCTTGACACTCTCATTATATCACGAAATGAGGGGTTTGTCAAGGGGGATTTTGCTTGCGCGCCGATTATTCGTTGTTGTCTTGCGCGTCTTTGAGCTTTTGGTACTCTTTGCGCACGTGGTCGGCCTCTTTGGCGCTGCTGCCGCCCAGATACGTGACCGCGCCGTGGATGATCACGCCGAGACCCCAGCCCAGCATGGGCCAGATGGGCCAGAAGTAGGCGCGGAAAACATTGCGTGATGTGACCAGAAAAATGCCCACCAAGAAGGCGTTGACTGCCAAATAGACCGCCAAGTGGATTTTAAATTCCTTTTTGCGTTGGACGTTTCGTCTTGCTTGTTTCATCAATTCTTCGTCGGTGATGCGTGGAGTTGGCTCTTGCACGATAAAATCCTCCTAATTATTCACTTGACGCGCAGCGTCATACTATGGTATAATATATATTATAATAGAATTAACGCAAAAAAGCAAGGAGAATTTTCACATGAAACAATATCGCGTTGGCATCTTGGGTGCCACTGGCATGGTGGGGCAGCGGTTTGCGCTGCTGTTGGCGGATCACCCGTGGTTTAAAGTGACGGCGTTGGCGGCAAGTGCGCGCTCGGCGGGCAAGACATATGGCGAGCTGATGGCCGACCGCTGGCAGATTGCACAAGCGCCCTGCCCGGATAGCTTGAAAGACCTGACGGTGTATGACGCGTTCGACGTGCAAACGGTGGCAAGCCAAGTTGACTTCGTGTTTTGCGCGGTGGACATCAGCAAAGCCGAGACGAAAGCGCTTGAAGATGCCTATGCCCAAGCCGAGTGCCCGGTGGTGAGCAACAACTCCGCGCACCGTGGCACGGTGGATGTGCCGATGATCATCCCCGAGCTCAACGCCGACCACAGCGAAGTGATTGCCGCGCAACGAAAGCGCTTGGGGACACAGCGCGGATTTGTGGCGGTGAAAAGCAACTGCTCGCTGCAAAGCTATGTGCCCGCGTTGTATCCCCTTGCCGATGTGCAAGATGTGGCGGTGTGCACCTACCAAGCAATCAGCGGCGCAGGCAAGACCTTCGACACCTGGCCCGAAATGGTGGATAACGTAATCCCCTTCATCGGTGGCGAAGAAGAAAAAAGCGAGCAAGAGCCGCTGAAGATTTATGGCAGCGTGACGCCCACGGGCATTGAGAACGCGACCCTGCCGCGCTTCACGGCGCAGTGCATTCGCGTGCCGGCAAGCGACGGACACCTCGCGGCTGTGTTTGTGCGCTTTGCACCGGGCAAAAAGCCCGCGAAAGAGGAAATCCTCAACACGTGGCGCAATTACCCGGCGGCTGACCTGCCCAGCGCACCGAAACAATTTTTGCACTACTTTGAAGAAGACAACATGCCCCAAACCAAGCTTTGCCGCGACCTGGAAGGCGGCATGGCGATCTCGGTGGGGCGGCTGCGCGACGACACGCAGTTTGACTACAAGTTCATTTGCCTTAGCCACAACACGCTGCGCGGCGCGGCCGGCGGGGCAGTGCTGATGGCGGAGCTGTTGTGTCAGCAGGAGTATATTTAGAGGAGATGACGTAATGAGCGTACGCGAACAAACCATTGCGCTAATCAACGAAGCAACCGATGATGAGGTGGCTTACTTCTTTCATGTGTTGTCGCTTCGCCGCTTGCAAGAACAACAACGCAAACAAGCTACGGCTTGGGAAACCCTGCACAAGTATCGCGGGAAGCTGCATGTGGGTGACGATTTCGACTATAAGGCAGAACTAGCGGGGTATCGAGATGAACGATATGCGAATCCTAGTTGATACAAACATCCTGCTAGATTATTTCCTCGACCGCGAGCCTTTTGAAGATGATGCCGCCCAAGTGTTGGAGCTATGTCAAACCAATGCCGTGCAAGGCTTTGTTGCCGCGCATTCCATTTCGACGATGTTTTATGTGCTGCGGCGCGGTTACTCTGTTGCACAGCGGAAAGAAATTCTGTTAAGTTTGTGCCAGATACTCAGAGTTGTTGGAATTGAAGACTGGCAGGTTGTTGCAGCGCTTGAGGATGATTGCTTTGACGATGTGGAAGATTGCCTGCAAGCGCAGTGCGCGATGGACTGCAACGCCGACTACATCATCACACGCGATGGCAAAGACTTCGCCCAAAGCCCTGTTCCTGCGCTTGTGCCGCAACAGTTCTTGACCCTGTTTAATTAACTCTACCATTAAAGGAGATTCCCATGAAAAAAGCGATTTTCACCGGAGCGGGCGTGGCGATTGTCACCCCGTTTAACGACGATTTTAGCGTGAACCACGACAAGCTCGGCGAGCTGATTGACTGGCAGATTGCAAGCGGCACGGATGCCATTGTCATCTGCGGCACAACGGGCGAAGCCAGCACCCTTGACCACGACGAACACGTGGCTTGCATCCGCACTGCGGTGGAGAAAACCGCCGGGCGCGTTCCTGTGATTGCGGGCACGGGCAGCAACGACACCGCCTATTCGCTTGAGCTTTCGCAAGAAGCTGCCGAACTGGGTGCTGATGCGCTGCTGCAGGTGACGCCGTATTACAACAAAACGTCGCAGGCTGGCTTGGCGAAGCATTTTCTGTATGTTGCCGAGCGCGTGAATCTGCCGATGATTTTGTATAACGTGCCGTCGCGCACTGGCATGTCGATTTCGCCGGAGTGTTACCTTGAGTTGAGCAAGCATCCGAACATCGTGGCAACCAAAGAAGCCAGCGGTGACGTGAGCGCGATTGCCAAAACCATGGCGCTGTGCGGCGATGACCTGCATCTTTACAGCGGTAACGACGACCAAATTGCCGCGCTGATGGGCTTGGGCGGCAAGGGCGTGATTTCGGTGTTGAGCAACTGTGCACCCAAACAATGCAAAGAAATTGTGGGCGCGGGCAGCCAAGCCGAGATTGCTGCGGCGCAGTACAAATATCTTGACCTGTGCAACGACCTGTTTTGCGACGTGAACCCGATTCCTGTGAAGGAAGCGATGAACCTGATGGGGATGGCGGTTGGTCCGTGCCGCATGCCGCTGTGCGAAATCAGCGCGGCGGGGCGCGAGAAAGTGCGGGCGACGCTGGCGAAGCACGGGCTGGTTTAGGAGGACTTGGATGAGCGCACGAGAAAAATTCTTGAATGAAATTCATGCGATGCCGGAAGATGATATCATCAACATGATGGTGATGTGGAATAACTATCGCCAAATGTTGGAGTTCGAGCGCGCGCGCGCAAGCCAGCCGCAGCAAGTTTCGTCGTGGGATGTGTTGCGAAAATACTGCGGCAGCATCAACCGTGATATTAACATGAAAGAAGAGCTTGCACAATATCATGAAGAAAAATACGCGAGTCTTGATTGACACGAATGTGTTGATTGACTACATCAATGCGCGCGAACCGTTTTGGCAAAACGCAAAAGATATTTTCAAGCTTTGTGAAGACAAGGCGATTTATGGCTGCGTTGCGGCGCACAGCATCATCAATATTATGTATGTTTTGCGCAAAGATTTTTCGCCTGCGCAGCTTCGTGAAATTCTAGTGCATCTTTGTGCTGTGCTGTATGTTGTAGATGTGACGCGCTATATGATTATCTTCGCGCTGGAAAACGACTTGTTTGGCGATTTTGAAGACTTCGTGCAAGCACAATGTGCGCAGCATTATCATGCCGAATATATTGTCACGCGCAACTGCAGCGATTTCCGTGCAAGCCCAGTCCCTGCGCTTACCCCCGAAGAATTTCTCGCACTGTTTTAATTTAGGAGAATATTTCCATGCTGAAGATTTTATTGAGCGGCTGCAATGGTCGCCTTTGCCGTGCCGTGATTGACTATGCCGAAACCCGCGACGATGTGCAAATTGTGGCGGGAATCGATCCTTGCGTGCCTGTAAAGGCTTTGACCTTTCCAGTGTTTGCAAGTGCAGCAGAG
>WQRM01000144.1 GCA_009786735.1 Oscillospiraceae bacterium
ATAATGCCCCACCGGCTTGCCCAGCGCCCGCGCGCCGCGCTCATCTTGCACATGCAGGCGGGTGACGCGGAATTCGCCGTGGTCGTCGTTGGTGCAGCGCACACCTTCCATTTTCTGGTCAATTGCCATGCATTCTACCGCTAAATCACTACGAAAATTCATACATGCCTCCTTTTGGGCATATTTTGTGTAAAAGCTGCAAAAAAAATACTTGCAATTGCCGCGGGAATGTGATACAATAGCCATATCATTGATATTTTGGGAGGAGAAAACCACATGAAAAAAGTCCTAGCACTCATCGCCGCCTTTGCCATGATCTTCAGCCTCGGCATCGTACTGACCGCCTGCGGCAACGACAATGGCAACGACAACGACTACGGCTACCCCAACGAGCTCGCTTCCTGCTGCACCCCAGACTACGACTGCGAATGCCCCGACTATCCGTATTGTGAAGACGACTGCGACTGCCCCACGCATGCTGCGAACGACAACGACAATGACAACGAAAATGAAAACGATGTTCTTGCCGCAGACGCAGACCCGGCAGACGACAACGACAACGACAATGATAACGACAACGAAGAGGAGCCCGAGCCGGTTGACCCCTTCCTGCCGCCGGCGAACCTCAACACGTTGAGCCAAGCCGCACAGCTGGAATATTTCAACTTGGTTGCCAACCGCGTGCGCACCGAGCGCCCCGGCTTTGACCGCCGCAACCGTTTGCTGCTGGGCAACATTCGTCTTTCGGGTGCTGCTGCCATTGCAAACCCCATCATCCGTCCCATCCAAAACAGCTTGATGCCCGGCAACTGGGAATATCAAACCTATACCCCCGGCACAGACAACCGTGAAGAATTTTTCTCCAATGCCGCACAAGCCTCCTCGCTGCGCCCGGGCGACATCACCTCCATCTCTTCGGTGGCTGGTGCAAACGGCAGCTGGACGATCACCGTGCGCATCCGTGAAGAAATCAACCCGATGCCCGGCATGGCAAGCGCCAACGGCCGCATCAACAACATTTTGTCGCCCCAAAGCGTGTTGGACGAAATCACCAACATCAGCTCCGCCATTTCGGCTGACGTGGAAGACGCAACCCTGCGTTACCACGATGCTTTTGCCACCGTGACCGTGAACGCGCAAGGTCAAGTGACGGCTGCGAGCAGCGGCTTTAACGTGGACGCAAACGCCGAGCGCGTGAGCATCGGACCGATCCGCACGAACGTGAGCGCACCGCAAGAAACCCGCTTGTATTTCACCAACTTTGTGTGGCGCTAAACCAACGATTAAATGGAGAGGGAGAATCATATGAAGAAAATTATCGCACTGATTGCCGCCATCGCCATGATTTTCAGCCTTGGCGCTGTGCTCACCGCTTGCCGCAATGGCAACGATGTTGACCTGCCTTACGACGAGTATACCACCGAGTACGAGTATACCACGGAGTATGAAGAGGAAACCACCGAGCCTTACGAAGAAACCACCGCAGAGCCCGAAACCACCACCGAGCCGGAAGTTACCGAGCCCGAAAACCCCTACGCCCCGCCGGAAAACCTCAACCAGCTTAGCCAAGCTGACCAGCTGGCGTTCTTCAACCGCGTGGTTAACCGCGTGCACCGCGAACGCCCCGGCCACACGCAAGTGCAAACGCTGCGCGTGGAAAACATGAACTTCACCGGCGCGGTGGGCACTGCACCGATTCAAGCGATCATCAATGGCGTTGTGAATCGCCTGATGCCCGGCCAGCCCGAAACCCGTGTGCGCACCCGCGGCCAAGACATCCAGTATTACTGGATGAGCAACGCGAGCGGCTATGCCTCAAACCTGCGCGCGCAAGACATTTCGCGCATCACCTCCACCCGCCAAGGCGAGAACTGGGTGATTGAAGTGCGTGTGCGCGAAGAAGTGAATCCCACGCGCCCCGGCGGACACCATGCCCGCATCGCCGGCATTCAAACGCGCGAAGAGCTTTTGGCGGAAATCACCGACGGTGCACCCATCACCGCGAACCCGGAAAACGCCACCGTCACCTATCGCAACGGCTATGCGCGCGTGACGGTGAACGCACAAGGGCAAGTGATTGCAGCCGCAAAAGGCTTTGACGTGCACGCCCAAGCCAACGATGTGCGCATCACGATCATCCGC
The DNA here is from genome assembly GCA_009786735.1 of Oscillospiraceae bacterium. Classification (GTDB taxonomy): domain Bacteria; phylum Bacillota; class Clostridia; order Oscillospirales; family Acutalibacteraceae; genus WRMQ01. The sequence continues at coordinate 2,143 of WQRM01000144.1, forward strand.
ACCAACGCAACGATCTACCAAAGCAGCCGCTGGACCTACAGCAACTTTGGTTGGTAAGTTTTTGAAGCACGGCACAACAGCATAAGCTCGCCTCCGGTGTGTTACACTAAACGCACCGGAGGTTTAGTATTGATGAAAAAAATTGTGATACCCATGACGATTCTTGTGGCGGCGCTGGTGCTCACCGGCTGCCGCGCACACCAGCCCGTGCACGACATTCCCGCTGCGGGCTATACCACGCAAATTGCCACCACGCAGGACGAAACCACTACCCTGCCTGCGCCGATGACCGAAGCGCAGCCGACCACTACCCTGCCTGCCGAGCCGCTGCCGCACATGGATACCAGTGCGCTGCCGGACAATCTGCATGAGCTGAGCGAAGCTGCGCAGCTGCATGTGTTCAACCAGGCTGCCAACGCGGTGCGGCACGAGCGTCCGGCGTTTTCGCGCCGCAGCCGCATGATGATGGGGCGCGTGAGTGCCAGCGGCATGGCGGGGCTGTTTACGCCTGCGCTCAACCCGATTTTGCAGCAGCAATTGCCGCCCGCCGAATGGGTGACTACGCAAGTTAACCGCGGGCAAAACAACGCCGGGCAGTTTTTCTCGGCGGGCACAAATGCTTCGGCGCTGACGATGGACGACATTGAGGCCATCGAAACGGTGCGCAGCGGCAACGGCTGGGTGATTACCGTGCACATTCGCGAAGAACGCAACGACCGCGTGCAGACGACCTTCACGCCACAGCAGCTCATTGACCAAACGCTCGGCGGCGTGCAAATTGTGCAAGTGAGCGCCGACAACACGACCCTGCGCCACCACGGCGGCTTTGCGACTGTGATGCTCAACGAGCAAGGCCGCGTGATGGAAGCACGCAGCGGGCTTGTGGTTTCGGCAACCGCGCGCGATGTGACCGTCGGTCCGCTGCGCGCCGACGCCGCGCTGAGCTATACCGTGCGGAACTACTACACGGACTTTGGGTGGTAGATTTTAGATGCTAGAGGTTAGAGGTTAGATGCGGGGGCGTGAGGGGATGGCGAGTGGGAGATTTCGCGCCCCCAGTCGCCGCGCCAACCACCCCGCCGTTGCGACGGCATCCCTCCACGGAGGGAAATGGGGCTTGAGGATATAACGGCTGCGTTTTTTTGACTTCGGGCGGCAAGATTGCCGTCCCTACAGGTTGCGGGTTGACGCGGGTAGGTGCAAACTTCGCACCCCCAGTCGCCGCACCAACGTCGTGCGATGCGCGGGTTTCGTTCGCGGCGACAGCCCCCGCGCCTGCGCGAGGGCCGCTCAAGAAACGATTTTCTGTGAGTTTCATCAAGCCGCGGCATGTAGGGGTGGCGATTTCGCCACCCGAAACCAATAAGTTATATTCAGTTTTCAAGGTGCGGTAAGATTGGGGTCGGCGGAGCTCTCGCCGGGGTCGCGGGCAGTGTAGCTTGGGGTCATGAAGCACATCTCGAAGAGCGTATTTTCATGTCCGCAGAGGCCTGCTCGCAACTTTACCCCTCCATATAACCCAGCAAAACACCGTTTTTCGCGCACTTTTTTGCGCGAAAATCACGATTTGGCGAAAAAAAGACAAAATTTTCTGTTTTTTCTGAAAATACAGGAAATTTCGTCTTGGATGTTTGTGCGGTTTGGCGATTAAGCACCCCCTGCTGGGGCTTGCTTTTTCAGCTGGCATGAAGCGAACACAGCGAAGCGATTTGCGCCCCGCGGGGTTGTAATTCGAGGGCGTTTTGGGCATAATAATTCTATGAGTGAAAGTGTTAAATTGCTGAAGCGCTTTGCCGCGCTTTGCCTAATCGTGCTGTGCTTGACCGCTGCGCTGGGGGCGGCGTCGGTGGTGCGCAGCAATACCCAGCTGCTGACGTTTGGCGAAGCCGGACAACAAGTTGCGTTTTCGATGGATACCCAAACGGTGACCGTTGCGACAAGCGAAACCGTGCACGTGCTGCCCCGTGTGAGCGCGTGGCTGCGCTGGGCTCGGCATGCGCCCGCGCCGGTGGGCACGTGGCTGATGCTGGCGTATGCTGCGAGGTGGTAGGCTCGCAGCGCGGCCTTCTTTTTCTTGAAAGAAAAAGAAGCAAAAAGAACTTTAGCCCGCTTCGCGGAGGGGGTTTTT
>WQRM01000145.1 GCA_009786735.1 Oscillospiraceae bacterium
CTTGGGGCATCACGCAGGCGCTTTGCAGCAGCGTGGGTTGGCCGAGCCACTCCAGAGCATCGTCCAGCGCAAGGGAGTTCATCATCGTGGCGAGCATGCCCATTTTGTCTGCCCAAACGGCGCACATGTCGCCGCTGGTGCGTCCGCGCCAAAAGTTGCCGCCGCCCACGACGATACCCAACTGCGCGCCTGCGTCCACGCAAGCTTTGATGGCCTCGCAGATAGGGCGCATGGTGGCGGGATTAATGCCCGGCGTGCCGCCGCCCAGCACCTCGCCGGACAGCTTGAGAATCGCACGGGGGTATTTTAATTGGGACATGGGTTGCTCCTTGTTCCCCCACCGTCACGGCTATCGCCGTGCCACCTCCCCCAAGGGGGAGGCATCAACCGGGCGGGTCTATTTTGCAAAGATGTTTTTCAAATCAGCGCAGACATGCGGTGCCTCCCCCTTGGTGAACCACCCCACGAAACAGGTTTCGCGGGGGCCCCGGAGGGGAGGTGGACGCTTGTGTCCGGTGGGGGTTGAGCCTACAGCTCCACTTCCTTGCCCGCATCGCTGCTGCGATACAGCGCATCGATGATTTTGCTGGACATGATGGTGCGGTCGATGTGCGCTTGGTTCAGTTCGCGCGTTTGCACGCAGTCAATGAACGAATCCACCTCAATGGCGTAGAAGTTGCCCGCGTCGAGCTCGTCAATGTCTTCGGTGATGAGTTTGCCGTCGCTAAACGTAAAGTACGTGAAGTCGCCGCAATAGTTCAGGCGAATGCCGCCTTTGTCGCCCATGAAGTCGATGAACGACTCCGTGTGGCCGATGTTTTGCGCCCAAGCGCCGTTGAAGGTGATGGTTGGCCCTTCGGTGCGCACCATGCCGGTGACGGAATCATCCACGTCGTAGGTGCCGTCGAGGTTCATGGTGCGGTCGGCCCACATTTTTTCATAGGCGTAGTTCTTCATGTCCACACCCAGCTTGCTGAAGGCTTGACCGGTGACGTTCTTCACCTCGGGTTCGCCACAGCAATACAGAATCAAGTCAAGGTAGTGCACGCCCCAGTCAATCAGCGCGCCGCCGCCGGAAATCGCCTTGGTGGTGAAATCGCCGCCCAAGCCGGGGATCGACCGATGCGCACGAAAGCTGGCATACACGTGAAACACTTCGCCGAGCTTGCCGTCTTCAATCATTTGCTTCACGGCGTTGTTATACACGCCAAAGCGGTTGACCACGCCGATGTTCAAAATCCTGCCGGTTTCATGGCAGACTTTTTGCATCTCAAGCGCTTCAGGCAGGGTGCGCGCGGCAGGTTTTTCGCACAGCACGTCTTTGCCGGCGCGCATGAAGTCGATGCTGATGGGCGCATGGCTGTTGTTGTGTGTGCACACCGACACGCAGTCGATGTCTTCTTTATCCAGCAACTCTCTGTGGTCATACACCGCCGTGCCGCCGTATTCCTTGGCCATTTCGTCGGCGCGCTCGGGGATAATGTCGCAGAAATAAGTGATGTTAACGTTGGGGTTTGCCACATATGGCGGGATGTGCGCACCTTTGGCGATGCTGCCGCAGCCGATGACTGCTACGTTGATTTTTTTCATGGGCATTGTTCTCCTAGTTTCACGATATTTTAAACTTCGTCCATATTATAGCATAACTTCACAGAAAAGTAAAGAGCAAAATCTGACTTTTTTGCGCGTGGCGAAGAACGTGTTGCGAGGCAGCAAAAAACCGCCCAAACGGGCGGCAGTTGCGATGTAATTCTACCTGCGTGCACAAACCGGGCAGTTTTGCGCGCAACTAAGCACAGCAAGACTCTGCCCTGCGGTGGGGATTTCTGCGATGGGTATGTTCATGCCGCCGTCCATGACGTAGGTGGTGTCGGCGCAGGGGTCGCTGATGTAAACGAGGTGGGTGTGGGTGTTCACCGCCAGCTGCGCAAAGCAGTGGCACGTGGATGGCGCGATGTCTAGCGTACCAACTTGCTCAAGGGTGCAGGTGTCATAAACCAACACGGCGTCGCGCGCTTCGTTGATGACAAACAACAGCCCGATGGCGGGGTTCAGCGCAAGCGTGACGCCGCCCCCCGGCGGGTGAACGCTTTGCACAAGGGTGTTGGTTGTGCTGTTCATCACGGCGATGCTGCCGTCGTCGCGCAGGGCATAGATGCGGTTGTCGCAGTGGTTGACCAGAACATCACGCACGCCGGAGTCGCCCGGCAAGATGATGTGGGTGAACACTTGGTTGCTGTTGCTGTTGAGCACGGGAATCTCGCTGGTGTGGTTGGCGACATAGACCAAATTGGTGCGCGAATGAACCGCCGCAGCCACCGGACAGCCACCCACACGCACCAAGTCCATCAAGCTGTTGTGAAAGCCGTTGACCACAGCGAGCTTGCCGCTGTCCGGCTGGGGGATGTACACACGGTGGTTGTTGGGGTTGACGGCCAGGCGGAGGGAATCTTGTGCGGGCACGCAGGTGTTGCGGCATTCTTGCAGGGGGATGCAGCCGAGCTGTTGCAGGTTGTTGGTGCTGAGCACCGTGAGCGCGCTGCCTTGCTCGTTTGCCACATAGAGTTTGCACAAGTCGCAGTCAATGGCGATGCCTGCGGGGCAGCGCACTTGTGTGCAGGCAACGGTTTTGTTGGTGTCGGGGTCAACCACGCGCAGCGCGCCGCAATTGTCGGCAATGAACAGGTAGGCGGGGGTTGGTTTGCAGGTGTGGTGTGCGGGTTGCGGGCAGCAAAAATCAAAAGCCCCCTGCGCGGGCGCGCGTGGCAAGTGATGTTGGTGATGTAATGGGGGCATGAAGATACTCATTTCTATCAGAGGTTCTCGTGTCATTTTATGCGCCAATGGCATAGGATGTCACCTGCGGCGGCGCGTTCGTTGCGCCTGCATATTTAGGCTTGACTTCCCCTGCCCTATCCTGTATAATAACAAGTAGTAGTTTTTGGAAAGAGGGGTTGCGCATGAAAAACGCGTTGAAAAGTTTGGATGCCCGCCTAGAAGCGAAAATCCCGGAGATATGGAAGTTCATCAAATGGTGCATTGTGGGCGGCTTTGCCAACGCAGTGGACATTGGCTCGTACTACATCATGCTTGCGCTGATGAGCGAGGCTTTCCAGCGCGCGCCCATTGGCGGCCCGTTGTGGTGGCAGAACTTCTTAAGCGCCATCGGGCTTGACGCAGGGCTGGGCATCTTCATTGCGTTTCTGGTGTCCATCACATTGGGCTACATTGTGGCGTATATCCTCAACCGAAAAGTGGCGTTTAAGGCCAACAACGGCATTGCGCTAAGCTCGGTGATCTACGCCGTGAATGTGCTGGTGGTGATTGTGGTGGGCTCGTGGTTTGGCACGTGGTTCACCATGTGGCTGGTTAACCGCGGCGCATCGGCAGCGTTGATTGCCCTGCTGCCCAAGCCGCTGCAGGTGGTAATCCCCATGACGTGGTCGTATCCGCTGAACCGCTTGATTGTATTTACTCGAAAGAAGGAACGAAGTGATGACAACACCGACACCGCAGACAACTCCCCCAGCGTCGCCGACGCAGGAGAAGACACCCTGGCTGGATAACCACGCCTTTGCCCGCAACCACAAAGAGCTTTGGACGTTTCTCAAGGCCTTTGGCACGGGCTTGGTTGGTGCGCCGTTTGAGCTGGCGAGCTATTTGCTGCTGGCCAACTGGCTAACCAGCCGCAGCGTGACATTCTTGCCGAACTTCTTCCTGTTTGACTTGATTTTGCGCAACGCTGATCAATCCACCACGCACACACCGGCGGCGCTGGTGTATGCCTTCATTGTGTCCACGATGATTGGGCAGACGATCACCTTTGTGCTTAGCCGAAAGTATGCGTTTCGCGCCAACAACAACGTGGCACTGGCGACGTTCCTCACGCTGGTGCTGATGTTTGTGACGATCATCGCCAACGGCTTTGTTGGGCCCGCAATTGTGATGGCGGTGGGTCGCAGCGGTCTTGGTGAAGGCGCAGTGCAGACGTTGAGCAAGATGTTGAGCATGCTGGTGAGCATGGCGTGGCGCTATCCCACAGCGCGGTTTTTGATTCACCGGGTGGTGGGGAAGAAGAATGCGTAATTCATAATTCGTAATGCGTAATTGGGTTGAGCGAGACACCCCCTCAAAAGAAGGGGGGCGGGGATTAAGCGGTGAACGGCAGCAAAGTCGCCTTCCTCAGTCACGCGCGGCGCGTGCCAGCTCCTTCCAGAGGAAGGAGCTAAGGATTAGACGGCAAGCG
>WQRM01000146.1 GCA_009786735.1 Oscillospiraceae bacterium
CCCGCACCACGGCGAAACGCGCAACGTTGCGGCCGGCGTAGTGCTCGTCGGGCAGCAGATAGGGAACCGCTGCGACGATGACGCTACGCGGGTTTTCGGGCAGCGCTTTGCGCGTGGGCAGCAGCGAAACGCCATGCGGATAATCACACGCCGCCCACAGAGGGAGTATTTCGTTGAGATATGATAAATCGTTCATCATGGTTGGGGCGCACCGAAGTGCTCGGCATGCGCGCGGATATACGCCGCCAGTCGATCGTTCAAGTCCTCGTGTGTGCAGGCGGCATAGAACGCAGCATCAAGTTCTTCGCCATCAGTTTCTTCTTCAGCCGTCCATTTTGACGTTGCGGTGCCGTTTTCATCGTACTTATCACGCATGAAATCATCTGCTTTTTGCATGATTTCGGCAACCTGCGGCAGACCGATGCACACAAACCCCTCCATCGCTGCGGGGATGTATGACTTGAGGTAAGTCCCAGCTTGATACAACGAGCTCAATCCGCCGTTGCACACGCAGCCATACATATAATCACAAGCCACCACATGCTGGCAAACCGCAGGGGCTTGATGGATTTCATCCTCGGGGTAGGTGTTGTGCAGCCATTCGCTTGCCACTTTGCCTAGCTCATCATCCGTCATATTGGGAATATCTGCCGACGAAAACGTGCGCGCAAGCTCCACAATGCGCTGCCTTTCTTGGCGGTGATTATCTAGGATTGCTTGTGCTTCGGGCGGCAACGAGCTTTCGCCGCGCAAATATTTTTCTCTGCTTCGTTTGAGCGCCTCGTACATCTCAGGCGTTTCGCGGCGCATTTTTCTCTTCAAGCGCCAACGGTAAAATTTTGTGCGTAGCTTCATGTTTTCTCCCCAAAGTCACCCCACCAGCGACAGCGCGAGGGCAATCATCGTTGGCATGGTGATAATCGAAACCAGGCTGATGAGCGACACCACCTGCGCGGCATAACCCGCGTCTTTGTCGTGCAACGCGGCAAACACCACGGTGTTGTTGGCGCTGGGGGCTGCGGCGGGGATCATCAGCGCGTGCAGCAAGGTGCGGTCAGCACGCAGGGCGAGCAGAGCGGCGAGGACAATCGACGGCGTGACGAAGAGCTTGATGACACCAGCCAGCAGCACCTTCTTGTTGCGCAGCATGCTGTTGAAGTTCGTGCGCGACAAAAACGTGCCGAACATCAGCATCGCAAGGGGGGTGTTCATCGCGGCGATGTTGTCAATCGGCCAACGGATAATCTCCGGCACCGGCACGCGGAACAAAAACAGCGGGAAGCCCACCAACACCGCAATGGTGGCAGCGTTGAGCAGCAGTTTTTTCCACTCAAATTTGGTGATGCCCTTGCTGCCTGCGCTCGGGTTGCGCACCGCGCCGCCGCTCATCACGAACTGGCCGTGCGTGAACGCGAACATCGAAAACGTGAGCACCACGATAGACACATAAAACACGCCAATGTCGCCGACCATCGCTTGCGCAAGCGGCAGACCCATGTAGCCATTGTTGCCGTAGATGCTGCCGTAGTGCAAGACGGGGTCGGTGTCTGGGTGCTTTTTGCCGCGAAAGGCGTGCCAGGTGATTGCAATGCCAAGCCCGTGCAGCAACAGTCCGCCCAGCAGTGCTATGCCCAGATTACGCAAAATCTCGGGGCTGTATTCCATGACCAAAAACGAGCGAACGATGATGCACGGCGCTACCACATACATCAGCAGCTGTGCGCAGCGTTTTGCCACGTTTTCGGGGAACCACTTCATGCGCTCGGCCAGCACACCCACCGCAACGATGAGATAAAGCATCACCAGCTGCCGCAGCACAATGAGCGCATTTTGCAGGAAATAGGACATGGTTTAGACTTCCTCGGTTTTCAGCAGTTCTTCAAACGCCGTGAGCGGAGATTCATCTTGCGACTCGGCAGGCGTTTCGGTCACCTCTTCGGGCGCAGCTTCTTCGGCAGGCGTTTCTTCTGCAGGGGATTCTTCGGCAGGCGCTTCTTCTGCCGGGGCTTCAGTTATTTCTTCGGTAGCCTCTTCAGTCGCAGCTTCTTCTGCGATTTCTTCTTCCACTTCTTCCTCGGGCTTGGGCTGCACGCGGGTGAGCATGAACACCGCGATGAACACCGCAGCGCCAAGGTCGGCGAGGTTGAGCACGCCATCTTGCGCGGGGCTGAAGTTGAAGGGCGCGGCAATCATGCGCGGCACAAACACCAGCAGCAAAAACACCGCTGCAGGCAGACCCACTGCCGCCAGCCGCCACATTTTTTTCTCGGCATTCACGCCACTCATCACCTGTGCGGCTGCCATGAAAAACAGCAGCAACAACACCATGGACATGATGTTCAAGAACAAGTCTGACACGCGCAGATAGGAAATCGTGCGCGAAAAATGACCCAGCAAGCGAGCAATCGCCCACAACAGGGGCATGAGGGTGAGCACACGGTTGAGATAAAGCTGGCTGGTGGGGAAGAGATTCACTATCCCCAAGTTGGCAAAAAACGCAACCACACCCAAGCCGAAGATGCCCTCCAGCACGGCGGCGAGCAACGCTGCGCCTTGCACATCGGTGGCAAAGGCTTGCAGCATCGCCAGCACACAGCTAACGAGCACGAACAGTGCCGCCGCCAAGCTCACATAGCCCTCTGCTTTGCGAACACGGCGGGTGAGGTCAACCTCGATGTCTCGACGGGTGAGCAACGCGATGACCAACGACAGCACCAGCGGCAGCGCCAGAAAAACATACAGCACGGTGACGCTGGGGTGGCTTGAGTCAAACCAAAAGCCGGTGTATTCTTCCACCAAAAGCAGCTGCTGCCAAATGCGCACCGGCAAGGCAACTGCCAAGCCCGCGCCAGCAGCAATGGCCAGCCAAAGACGGGGATTTCGCGCGAGGCGATCTTTTATGTTTTGCATGTTATCCTCTCACTTTTGCATATAATGGGGCTTAGAGTATATTATACCTGTTCGGGCGCAGAAAGTCAAGTGCGAATATTTAGGTGAGTGCATGGGCGAGCACTACCGCATAAAGAGGAATGACGGATGAAACAACATTTATTTTTTGGTCTGCTGATTTTGCTGCTGTTGCTGCTGGTGCCGCTGTTGAGCTTGGCGTGGCGTCCGCCCGGTGATGTCACACCGCAGCAGCAACAAGAGCAAGCGACTCAAGCTGAACAAACCGAGCAGCCTCAACACGAAAGCGGACGCACCATCCAAGTGCTGCGGCAGGCCACGGGCGAAGTGGAAGTGATTGGGCTGCAAGAATATCTCATTGGGGTGGTGGCGGCGGAGATGCCTGCGCTGTTCCACGAGCAGGCGCTGATGGCGCAAGCCGTGGCGGCGTACACCTTCACGCGGTATCGCCTTGAAGTGGGCGGCGCAACCGCCATCAGCGACGCGTGGGAGACCGACCAGGCGTATCTTTGCCCCGAGCAGCGCCGCGAGCGCTGGGGTGCGAGCTTCGCGCAGCACGAGGCCACCATCACCCGCGTGGTGCGGGAGGTTTATGGCTACTCTCTGGTGTTCAACGGGCTGCCGATTTTTGCGGCCTACCATGCGATGAGCGCGGGGCAAACCGAAAATGCCGCGGACTACTGGGGGCGTGATCTGCCGTTTTTGCGCAGCGTGACGAGCCCCGGCTGCCGGCTGTCGCCAAGCTTTGAGGTGACCACAAGCTTCACACCTGAGCAAGTGCGGCAGGCGTTGTCTGACGTTGACTTCACCGGCAAGCCGGAAGACTGGTTCGGCACTCCGATCCGCACGCAGGCGGGCACGGTGTCGCACATCCCCGTGGGCGGCGAGAACCTCACCGGGCGGGAATTGCGGCGAGCCCTTGCGCTGCGCAGCGCGAACTTTAGCGTGGAGTTTGCCGACGGCGAGTTCCACATCACCACGCTGGGCTTTGGCCACGGCGTTGGCATGAGCCAAACCGGCGCGGACCACATGGCACAACAAGGCAGCACCTGGCGCGAGATTTTGGCGCACTACTACCAAGGGGCGGAGCTGGTTTTGAATGCGTAATTCGTAATGCGTAATTGGGGGCTTGAGGAGATAGCGACAGCGCTGGTTATGGTTCGGGCGGCAAGATTGCCGCCCCTACAGGTTGCGGGTAGCCACGGCGAAGGCAAAAAACGAAAGCCGCGTCGCTCCGCGAGCCTTCCTCAGTCACGCGCGGCGCGTGCCAGCTCCTTCCCAAGGAAGGAGCCAAGGATTAAGCGGTGAGCGGC
>WQRM01000147.1 GCA_009786735.1 Oscillospiraceae bacterium
AGCGGTGTCGTGCAGCCCATGGTCGCTGGTGACGATAATCCGCCCGCCGAACTGCTCGGCCAGCACGCGCACAAAGCCGTCGATTTCCGCAACAATTTGCTGCGTCTGCTCGGCATGCGGGCCATGCAGGTGCGCGGTCATGTCCACCTCTTTAAAGTGCAGGAACGTGAAGTCCGCGGGCTCGGCAAGCGCCTGTTGCGCCAGCATGAACCCGTCGGCATCGCTGGTGGTCAGCTGCGGCGGCAGGCTAAGGTTGATGAAACTGCTGCGCGCGCCGATGTGCACACTGTTGGGCACAAGCGTGAAGATGTCGTCCACCAACACATTGCGCTGCCCGCGCCGGTTGATGCCGTGCACATTCGGCGTTTCGCCGGTGAGCATGCTCGCAAGCCCCGTCGGCGTGATGGGCGGATAGGTCGTCAGCGCGCGTTGCGGGTTCAGCGAACGGATGAACGGCGCATGCTCCAGCATATCCCAGCCCAGCCCGTCGATTTTGATCGCCAGAACCTGCTCGCCCTGCGCAATAAAGTGCAGCGCATCGTGGAACATCTGCGTGATTTGCACGGTGGGCGATTCAGCCATGACACCCACGATGTCGTGCAACACATCACCGTTTGGCATCAGCAGGCTGGTGTAGTTTCGTATGGGCAGCAAATGGGCAGTCCCGCGAAAATGCACGGTTTCGCCGTTGCGTGCCATGGCAACGAAGTGGTCGCCTGCTAGGAATTCATCAAGCGGCACGCGCAGCTGCGCGCTAAACACCGCAGCACGGCGGTCGTTGGCATAGTTCGTGCCTTCGTGCTGCAACACACGTTGTTGCGGCATCCCATGCAGCATTCCGATGGTGATTTCACGCACCGCAAGCGCCTCGTCAATCAACCGAACACTGTAAAGGTCATCGCCTTCACTCATCACCACAAGTTCCGCAATATCGCGGATATTCGCGCTGGGCGGGTGTTCTGGGGTGTAAAGCTCCCAACCCTGCCGGTAACGCAACAGCACGCCATCCAGCTCATCGCCGCGCAGCTGCACGGCAAAGCCATCGTGCGCAACCGCCAGCAGACTGAACTGCGCCGACCGCGCCTCAATCACATCCTCAAGGGCATACTCCCGCCCCGTGAAGGTCAGCGCCGCAGCGTCGCCTCGCAGCGTCAGCGGCTGTGCGGGCGTGGTTGCCATGCAGCTCGCCAGTGTAGCAAGCAAAAGTGCCGCTGCGAGCAACGGCAAAATCAATTTTTTCATCTAGAACACCACCATCACTTCGCCGATTTGCACGCTGCTCATGCCATGCACACGCATGCCCACCGGCAAGTTCGGACCGATGAACAGCGGCGCAAGTTCCGTGCCGTCAAACACAATCAGCTGCTGCGAGAACGTGCTGAAGCGCTCGTTTTTCACCAAGCCGTCGTCGGCTGTGATGATCACGAAATCGCTGCGCGGGTCGTCCAAATGCGCCAGCATCGCGGCAATCGGCAGCGCCTGCGTTTCGGCGCCCTCATGCCAAAATGTCTCGGTATGCTCGTCCAGTTGCGCCAGCAGCTCCGCGAAAGCATACTCCCGCGTCACTTCCATTGCCTCGCCGTGCGGCACCAGTTCCAATTCACGCAGATACTTCACCCAAAACATCAGCCGTTCATCGGGAATCACCACCCGCGGGTCGATGATCTCGCCGTTGAAATAGTAAGCCAGCAGCACGTCGCGCGTGCGCAAAATGTCCGCAGGAATGGCGATGAAATAGCCGTCTGCGCCGGTGGCGGTCACGGCGGTGAAGTCGTGCTGGGTCAGCCCGTTTGCCTGCAGAATATCCTCAAGCAACACGCCGCGTGCGTGCACATGGCGCTCCTGTCCCAGCGAGTTCACCGTCACCGTCTCCAGTTCAGTCATGGGGAAACCGCCGTCAAACAGCGCATGCGCCTCAATGTCCAGCAAGAACTCATCCGGCCCAAGCACCGTGATCATCACATCGTCGAGCACCGTGAAATCCAGCTCGGCTACGCTGCCGCAGGCCAGCAGCACAGCTGCCAGCCCCACGGCACACAAGATTGATAAAAGCTTTTTCATCGGTTAAAACTCCAGCGTAAGTTCCGTGATATTTTGGCGATACGCGCCCCAGCGGAGGTTTTGCTCGTCGCCGAAAATCAGGCGTGCATTGGTGAGATAGACTTCAGCGTCATCAGCATCATGGTTCACTTCATGCCAAGCCAGCAACGTGGTGTCGGCGAGAAATACGTTCGGCTGCAGCGTGGTGCTTTCGCCGTTGGAGGATGTAACCAACAATACGGCATTGGCAACATCATCAAGGTCAACGCCTTGCCACGCCAAAATATCAGCGATGGCAACGCCCGTGAAGGTGCGGTTTTGCACATTGCCTGCGGTGTTCTGGGGAGCGATGGTTTGCACCACTTCTTGGGCAGTGCCTGCGAATTGCGCCATGAGCGCATCAACGCTGATGGCAATCACAATGGGAGCACGCGTGGTGGCTTCCGTCGTGGTGGTCGCTTCTGTGGTCGCTTCAGTTGTAGCTTCGGTGGTGGTTTCTGCCGCCGTGGTGGTTGTGACGACCGTGGTCGTCGTGGTGGTGTCGTCGGTTACGTCGCGGTCACGCGCGCCGGGGCCAAAGCCGAAAAATGCGCCGAGGAAGATGCCGAGCGTGGCAAGCAGCGCCACAATGCCTTTGAACAGAGAGAGATTCATGGTAGAGTTTCCTTTCAATTGTTGGGTGGTTTATTTTTTGCGATTGATTGATGTAGTAGGGGATGTCTTCAAATCGTCAACATGGCTATCGTCAGCATGTAGGGGCGGCGGGCGCGCCGCCCGAAATCTTAAATGTTACCATTTTTTTGTAGCCCCGGGTGGCAAGATTGCCACCCCTACAGGTTTCGGCTTTATACAGGGTTTCGGGTATTTTCTCGCTGTAGGGGCGGCAATTTTGCCGCCCGAAATCTTAATGTTACCATCTTTTTGTAGCCCCGGGTGGCAAGATTGCCACCCCTACAGGTTGCCGTAAGAAAAAATCGCGAAGCGGTTGCTCGCCGCGAGGCGTTACGGGTTGAATGTTATGCTCACTACTTGCTGGACGAACGTGCCCGACAGCCCCTGCGGGAACACCAGTCGCGGGCGGGTGAGTTGCCGCACATCGCCTGCGCCGCGGTCTTCCACATAGGCAAGCAACGTGGTGTTGGCGCTGAATTGCGCGCGGTTGAGCGTGAAGCTCACGCCGTCGTGGGCGGTCACCAGCACGGTAGCGCTGGCGGCAGCGTTGGCAACATCCACACCATGCGCAGCCAGAATAACCGGCACAGGCACGCCGGTGAAATCACGTGTGCTTTCGCGCCCAATGCTGTCCACCATGTGGGAGGTTTGCGTCACCGAGTGCCCCATGGCGGTCAGTCCCGCGCGGGTAACGGGGATGTTGACCTGCTGGTTGGCTACGGTGGTGTAGGGTGCGGGCGGGTCGTTGTCGCGGGTGAGGTGGCGGATGCCGAGCCAGCCGCCGACAATCAGAACGAGGACGGCCAGCACCGCAATGGAGATCTTGGTGATGTTGGTCATGGTGCGTTTCCTTTCTTGTCCTTTTTTCAAAAAAGAACCAAAAAATCTTTATAAGTCGCTTCGCTGTGCCCTAAGAAAGGCACTGCGTTTGGGTAAGCCCTTAGCTCCCACTACGGATTAAACTGCACACTCACCACTTGCTGGATGAACGTGCCCGACAAGCCCTGCGGGAACACCAGTCGCGGGCGGGCGAGTTGCCGCACATCGCCGCCGCCTCGGTCTTCCACCCACGCGAGCAGGGTAGTGCGGTCGGTGAACTCCGCGCGGGTCAGCGTCAGCGTTGTGCCATCAAGGGCGGTGATCAGCACCGTGGAATTTAAAGGCGCAGCACCGACATTCACGCCCTTTCGCTCAAGCACATTGCGCAGCGGCACGCCGGTATAATAGCGCGTGCTTTCGCGCCCAATGCTGTCCACCATCTCCGAACGCTGGGTCACCCTGCCGTTCACGCCCAGCAGGTCTTCCGAGCTGGCAATGTTGATGGTCACACGTGTGTGCGCCGCGCCGCCACCGCCGATCATCGTGCCCGTCGGGCGCGTGGGCAGGGTAGCGGTTGTCCTCGTCGTGGGCGTTGTGGTGATTGCAGGCAGCGTGGGCAGTGGATTCGCGGGTGCCGCTGCCGCTGCCGT
>WQRM01000148.1 GCA_009786735.1 Oscillospiraceae bacterium
GGGCGGGTAAGTTTTCCACAGGCGGGGCTGGTTTGGGCATCGAAAGAGCGAAAAGTCCGTCGAAATGGCGTAAACGCGCGGTGAAAAAGAAGTTGAAAACTTTTTGGGCGTGAAATAGTTACAACATTGTAACTTTACTTTTGGTGCGAGATGTGGTATGCTAGTGGGGAAAGGGGGTGTTGACATGAAAAAGCTGATTGGAATGCTCGTTGCGCTGGGGCTGCTGCTGGCGGCGTGCTCCCCTGCTTTGCCTGTGGTGGTGGACGAAACCACAGCGACCACGGAGGCGTATACGACGACGGAAGCTGAGCCGCATGTGTTCGTGCCGATGCAGGGCGAGGCAAATGGCTTTGCTTGGCGGACGATTGACCTTGTTGACCCTGCCGAAGCCGAAAGCCGAGCGTGGATTGAGGCAGAGCTTGCGCGCGCAGAGGAAGCGCGGGAAGCGCGGCATGAATTGGAGATGCGGCAATGGGAAGAAGGCTATGTGCCGGAATTTCAAATGGGCGACGTGGTGGTGTTTAACCGAGACCGCGACGATGGGCTTCGCGAAATTGTGATGCGCGATGCCGACGGCGTTGAGACGGTGCTGGTTGCTCCGCGTGTAGACACATGGTCATATGAGATCGTTCGTCCAACGTTGCGCGAGGTGCTTACGCCGCGGTTTTTCATCATGACTTGGGGCTTTGAAACTTGGGGGCATAGCGAGCGCATTGTGTTTGACCTGCAAACACGACGTGAGTATCCTGTGGTGGTTGACTTCGACATCAGCGGTGCAGACGGCATTCAATCTGCAACATGGCTTGGCAATGGGGATGTTATGTATTGGACGCCGTTTACGAATGAAGCGCCATACATCGGGCGCGCGCACCTGCTCGCAGCGAATCTTGAGAATCTGCCGCACATCACGTTCACCGACTTAACGGCAAGCATTGACCACGAGCCGCTGGTTCTGCTCGGCGGCATGCTATTGTGCCCGGAGGAACGCTTCTACATTTTGGTGTGCGAGTGGCGGCTAACTGTGTTTGACTTGCAGGAGCAAAGCGTGCTTCAACTGTATAAACGCGACATGGGTGTCATCATGGGCAGCGCAAACCGTCCGAACGAAAGCTTTGACTTTGTGGGCGCCTATTTACAAGGTGTGCTGCTGCGTGGAAACACGATATACTGGTTTTCGGAATTCGCCAACGACCATCTGCTCAACATGAACATCGCTGTACAAATCACATTACCATAAAGGAGAACACCACCATGAAAAAACTGATTGCCCTCGCAACCGCGCTGGTGCTCGTGCTGGCACTGGCGGCGTGCGCTGCGCCGATCGAGCCTGTGGTGGCAGAAACCACGGCTGAAGAAACCACGACCGGAGTTTATACGACCGCCGAGCTTCGCGACGCTGAGCCAGTGCAAGGTGAGGCCGGGGGCATCACATGGCGGACGATTGACTTGCGCGAAGATGAAACGCTGCGTGCGTCACTGGTGGAAGAGTTGGAACGAAGCTGGTCATGGTCGCGACCCGAGGAACAAGCGCATGGCTATGGCGTGTATACGCTCAATCGGATCGTCAACACCGATGGATTACACGATAGGCATGTGTGGGAAGTTGTGCACCGAAATAGCGCCGGACGTGAAACGGTTTTGCTGACTAGTGTTTGCCCATACGCCGACGACGAGGAACACTGCTGTTTTAGCTGCCAGCTGCCGAGTGTTGCGCAGGTGCTCAACGAGGACTATATGCTGGTGCACTGGCTTGCTGAGCGCCATGGCTCGGCGAGCGTGATGTGCATCCGAACCCAGCGCAATTATCCGCTTGCGAACTCGGACATTTCGTCTTTTCGATCGCGTGACGGCAGGCTGTTTGGCGCGCCCTATGGTTGGTATTGGCCATCGAGTGGCACGCACTATCTGTTTGAGGCGGACTTGAGCGCGTTGCCGCAGTTGACGTGGACGAATTTGTTGGCCAATATTGCGCATGAGCCATTTGGCCATGGCAGCGGCTCTGTGTTGTGCTCCGATGGGCGCTTCTATCTCTCGCTCAGAACGGGCGAATGGGACATGCTCCCACAACTGTTCATATTTGACCTGCAGCAACAAAGTCTGCAGCAATTGCAACCGCCAACGAATCCGTCGAATCACCATTGGTGCTGGTTCAACAGCATTTTGATGACGGATGACAACACGCTACATTGGTTTTCGCATTGCATGCATGAAGCTGTGATTGACACGAGCACTGCTGTGCGAATTGAATTACCGTAAAGGAGAACACCATGCGCCCATTCTTGCGTTCATTCCGCTATGCTGCGCGCGGGCTTGCGCTGTGCCTGCGTGAGCGAAACTTCCGCATTCACTTGGTGATTTCGGCGTATATGTACGCCTTTTTGGCGGTGCCGGGCTGGTTTGTGCTCACGCGCGGCGAGTGGGCGGTGCTCATCGTTGCCAACGCGCTGGTGCTGGCTGCCGAGGCACTCAACACTGCCATTGAAGCCGCCGTTGACGTGGCGTGCCCCGATGTGCACCCTCTCGCCGCCCGCGCGAAAGACATCGCCGCCGGGGCGGTGCTGCTGTGCTGCGTGGGTGCGGTGGCGGTGGGCGCTGTGCTGCTGTGGCAACCCGCAGCCTTCGGCACGATGTGGCTGTTCGTGCAGGAGAGCCCGTGGGTGGCCGCGCCGTTTGGGCTGAGCCTAGGCGTGGCGCTGTGGTTTGTGTTTGGGCTGTGGAGGAAGAAATGATGATGTTTTCTCATGCGCCGGCGGGGTATATTTGTCCGTTTTGCCTGCTTTGTGCAGGCATTGAAAACGAGCATGTGCTGTCCGTTCAGGCAGATGTTTTCTATCGCGACGATGACATCACGGCGTTCATTGCGGCCACGTGCTATCCCAACAACAAGGGGCATGTGTTGATCATTCCCAACATGCATGTGGAAAATATCTACACGCTGCCGGATGACTTGACGGCGAAGATTCATGCGTTTTCGCGCAGGGTTGCGCTGGCGCTCAAGGCGGTGTATGGCTGCGACGGTGTGTCCACTCGCCAGCACAATGAGCCCTGCGGCTACCAAGATGTGTGGCATTATCACCTGCATGTGTTTGCGCGCTATGCCGGGGATCAATTGTATGCCTGCAAAGACGAGCTGCTGCCGCCTGCCGAGCGAGCGGTGTATGCGGGAAAGTTGCGCGAGTATTTTGCGCGGGGCTAGGCTTGTGCGGCATGGCAAACACGCACCTGGCACACCCCCCTCTAAAGAAGGGGGCGGGGATTAAGAGGATGGCAGATGCGTTGTTTGGGCTTCGGGCGGCAAGATTGCCGCCCCTACAGGTTGAGGGGCAGCGCGCAGAAAGATATGTAAACTTTTTGTGATGCGCTTGACATCGCCTGCGGGGCGTGTTATAATAAACTCAAAGGTCAAAGATGGTAAAAGTCAAACCGGAGGGCAACATGGCAAACATCAGCAGCGAAATCGCGCAGGTTATTCTCGACATGCTCGAGCAAACCGGTCACGCGGAAATCCAGCGCAACGGCTTTGCGCAACGGCTCGGCTGCGCGCCCAGCCAGATCAACTATGTGCTCGCGTCGCGGTTTTCGCCCGAGATGGGCTTCATCGTGGAAAGCAGGCGCGGCGGCGGGGGCTACATCCGCATTCGGCGCGTGAGCTGTGAGCGCGGGGCGGTGCTGCCTGCGTTGGTCAACGCCATCGGCTCGCGGCTGGATGAATCCACCATGCGCGCGCATATTGCCAACCTGCACAGCCAAGACTTAATCAGTGCGCAGGCGGCGGCGCTCATGCTCGCGGCGGCTGGTGATGCTGCGCTGCGGGCGATTGAGCGCGGCGCGGACAGGGATACCGTGCGGGCAAGCGTGTTTAAGCAATGCTTGCTTGCGGTGGGGTAGGCAGCACCCCCAGTCGTCGCGCGCGACCCCCACCGTCACGCCTGTCGGCGCGCCACCTCCCACTGGGGTCCCCGCGAAACCTGTTTCGTGGGGTAGTTCACCAAGGGGGAGGCAAAAACGCTCTGCGCTGCATTGTATTTTTTCTGTTACCCAGCTTGACAAACAGTGCGCTACTGCGAGCCGCCCGGGCTGATGCCTCCCCCCTTGTGTAGGGGCGGCAACCTGCCGCCCGGGATTTTTATGGCGGGGG
>WQRM01000149.1 GCA_009786735.1 Oscillospiraceae bacterium
GATAGACCGCCTCGGTTTCGGCAGGGTCAACGTGCGTGTTGGCGAACATCGCGTCTGCCGCTGCCGCGGCTTCTTCCAGCTGTGTGCGCTGCTCGTCGGTCAGCGCACGGTCAGCATCATCCAAAATCTGCAAAATATCCCGCACAATCCAGTAGTGATTGCGGGTTGCGCGTCCCCAGTTGAACTGCGGCCACTCCGGCATCGCAAACACATCCACGTGCTCGGCATCGGTCACCAAGCGCGTAATCAAGCGGATAATCACGTCCGACTGCGCAGTGGTTTCGTGGCTTTGCTCTTTGAACAGCCACGTGTGGTCGGGCAGCAGCGCGGTAGACACATCCACCACTCTGCACGGCGAGATATAGCGCGCATCCACCCCGGCGATGTGTTCAGCGCTCAGCGTTTCGCCAAAGGGCGCCGCCGTCACGCCAAGCCCGGCCGACTCCACCGTAATCAAGCCGTCGCCGTTTTGCTGGTGCGTATGCCCCAGCGGCAGCACGATGTCATAGTCAAACTCGGCAATCACATAAACCCGACCGCCCTGGTCGATAATCGACATTATGTTGTTCGGCGCGTTCACCTGCGCCTGGTGATACGCATCCATCAGCGCACGGATGTAATCATGGCTTTCGCCCATCAGCCACAGCTCGCGCACTTGTGCATAGTGCCCACTGGGCACCAGCGCCAAAAAGTTCGTGTGGAACGACAGCACCTCGCCAATCAGCGTGTCAATCACGGTGTTCAGCGTCGCCATCAGCAGCGGTTTTGACACAAAGCGCAGCCCAATGTTGATGATCGTGCCCAGCACGTCGTCACCCAACAGCTCGGGGAACAAATCGTGATATAGGTTGCGGTTGTCAAAGCGCAGGTTGCGGGCATATAGATCACCGGCAAGGTTGCTGCCGTCCATCGCGCCCACCGTAATCACCACGTTGCTCAGCTGGCTGTGCACGCTAGGGAAATATTCAATCAAGCCGTTGAACAGCGTGCCGCCCAGCGAAATCGGCACCAGATTCACGCGCTCCACGCCATGGCGCTCCAACACAAACTGGATGAACGCATACAGCTCATCCACAATGTCGCGGTGATGCCCAAACGAGTTGTATGTGAAAAAGTACACATTCTCTTCGCCCATGTGCTCCGCCATCCCGCGCACAGGCAACGTGGCATACACCCGGTCGCGCTCGGCCTGCGTCAGTTCCGCTAAGCTCACCGGATACCTCACCGTGCGGAAATCATGCACCAGCCGCCCCTGTGCGTCCGTGCGCAGCAGCTCGGCAGAATCCAGCAGCGCCGTGCGCAGTGCACGTGTGAAGCCCAAGTCCATCTGGAACAAAAAGCTGCTCAACATCGGAAACAGCAGCTGGCGAATCAGCGCGCTTTCGTCAAACTCCGGGAAGGGTTCGCGGTGCGGATACACCCGCACATCGTCTTCATACAAAAACACGTCCGATTGCAGCATCCCGTGAATCAAAATCACCGGATACGGCGTCAGCGCCCACGTCAGTTCATCTTGGGGAGCAAATGCCGCAGCCTGCAGACCAAATAGCCCGCCCAGCATCGCCAGCACCAACAGCAGCGAAAGCAAACGTTTCATGCGCAAACCTCTTTTCAATCGTCTTTCCCCTATTATAAGCCCTGCGCAACACAATGTCAAGCAAAAATGTGTTGACAAGCCCGCCCAAATAGTGTATACTAGAGATAATCATTAGAAAGTGAGGACTTCCCCCATGTGCACATTCAAAAAAGTGTTGAAAATCGTCGCCATCGTCGCAGCCGTCGCAGCCGCAGCCGCCGGTGTTTATCTGCTGGTGAAAAAGCTCAAAGAGAAAAAAGAAGCCGATGCTGATAGCCTCGAAAGCTTCGTGTCCTGCTCCTGTCTGGACGACGAACCCATCCTCGTCGAAAACCCCGCGTAAGCACCTGCGAACATAAAAATACCCCTGCCAACTTCGGCAGGGTGTTTTTATTGTAACCACAACGCTCATCGCGTCCCCAATTACGCATTACGCATTAAATCAATCCCCAGCACCAGCGTAAACGGAATCCGCATCACCTTGTGAAAGCCGTATTTTTGGTAGAAGCTGCGACCTTTTTTGTTCGCCGGGCTCACGCCCAGCATCACCGCGGGCACGCCCATTTCGCGCAGGTGCGCAGTGAGGGTGTCCATCAGCCGGTGCCCCACGCCCATGCGCTGGTAGGCATCAAGAATATCAATGTGCAGGTGCGCGGGATACTTCTTGTGAAACAGCCGTGGCATTTTCGCCGCCGCCACGCACTCAAAGCGCTGCGTAAACTTCAAGCCTTTGCTGCGCGGCGCATAGTCCCGCAAATACTCCTCGCGATACGCCCAATACTCCGGCGCACACAGGATGTAACCCACGGCCTCATCGTGCTCATTGGCAGCCACAAAGCAGTGCTGCGGCTGCCGCTCGATGTAGTAGTCACAGTAGGTCGTCAGCAGCTTGGTGTGCTGCGGACCGGGCTTTGTGTCGTTGGGAAAGTCCGCCGTTTGCATGCACACTATGCGCACATTGTCGCGGTCTTTTTCTTGGTATGGTCGAATCGTAATCATGTCGCTCCCTCGCTCTAGCTCCTGCTGGTTTCCCTCGCCTCAATATACACACTGTTGCCGTCGCTATCCACCGCATAGCGGAAAATCAGCTCGCCAATGCGGGCAAACATCAAGCTGCGCACAAATTCCGCGCGCGTTTGCCCCACCATAATCAGCATCAGTTCTTCTTCCGTCAGGTCATCGCCTTCCGCCTGACGGATCTCCGCCATCATCTCCGCAATGCTCTCTTCGCCCTCCACGCGGCGAAAACGCTCCAGTTCCTCATTCACATCATCCGGGGTAATCACAATCCCCTCTTGCGTCGCAATGGCAAACACCACCACATCTTCTTGCGCAAAGAAAACGCCGCGCTCGCCCATGTGCTCATAAATATTCGCCGCCGCAGGCAGATTGCCAATGAAGTTCACGTTGTCAAACACCTCGTGGAACGCCTGCATCGCCGCCATGTCACGAATCTGGTTAAACATGATGCCCAAAAAGTCATCCAAGTCGGTCGTCGCGCCCTCCGAAGCCATGAACACCTGCTCTTCGGTCAGCTGTGCCGGGGGCGCAAGAATTTCGTGCACCACCGTGGTGAACACCGCATCAACGCCTTCCAAATCAGGGTTTTGCGGGTAATCATCCGGGAAAGTCACGCGAATGTCAAAGGTTCGGCCAATCACCGCGCCAATCATTTGCTCTTCAAACCCGGGGATAAACGTGCCGCTGCCAACCGTGATGTCAGCGCCTTCAAACGCCATTCCATCCAAGCGACCAAGTCCCTCGGCATAGCCATCAAAGTCAAAGGTTACCACGTCGCCATGTTGCACCACGGTGCGGTCGGTGGGCTCGGCAAAGTTTGCACGCACTGCCATCAGCAGTTGCTCATCGTCAAAGGATTCCATGTCCACCACCACGCCGCGCCATTCGCCAAACTCAACATAGTGCGAAAAATCCACCCCGGCGAACGGGTCAAAGTCGTTGTCGCCCAATATCTGTTGCTGCGCGCCGTGACCATGGTCGTGGTGATGCGGCGCACCGTTGGTCGGACCGACATCGAGTTGATTTGCCCATGGCTGCCATTGCACGAGGATATACACCACGCTGCCAATCAGCAGCGCGAGCACCACCGCCACCGCCACGGCAATAATCACGATTCGTTTGCGCGACACGGTTACGGAGTTCTTGTTTTTCTGGTTTGTGTTTTTCTTCTGTTGCGCCATGTGCTGCACCTTCATTTCTGTTGTTATGGTATCTTATAGTATAGCACATGCGGGCACTCAAAAGCAATGGACAATGTGTGAATTTTTCCGCCTGCGGCGGGGCGATCTTCGCAGCACTCCCCCTGTCGCTACGCGACATCCCCCTCGGCGAGGGGGATCTTGACAAAGAGGCAACTTGGGGTAGCTACTTGGAGTTTCGCCAGAGCCCCCCTCGTCGAGGGGGGAAGGCCGTCGCAGGCGGCCAAGGGGGAGTGCTCGCATCACTGTAGGGGCGGCAATCTTGCCGCCCGAACCACAAAAAACGCACTCACCATCCCCTCAAGCCCCCTCCCCC
>WQRM01000150.1 GCA_009786735.1 Oscillospiraceae bacterium
GGTGTGGCCAAGGGCTCCACCGCGTGCGGGGGAGCTGGCACGCGTAGCGTGACTGAGGGGGCGGATGCCAAGCAGAGCCGCCCACCGCAGGTGGAAAAAATCAACCGCCCCATTAGGGCGGTTTTTTCATGCTACACGTTTTCGATGAAGTTCACCAAGTCCGTCATTGTGCAAATCTCTTCCAGGTCTTCCTCGCGGAATGTCACATCAAATGCGGACTCCAAGCTCTGCGCCAAGTCGTAAATGTCCAGACTGTCAGCGTCAAGCTCCTCCAAGCTGGATTTCTCGGTCACTTGCTCAGGCTCTAGGTCAAATTGCGAACAGATAATCTGCCGAATGCGTTCAAATACCATCGGCGTTTCCTCCTTTTCCAATGCTATGCCTATAGTTTATCGTGTTGCGGGCAAAAAGTCAAGTCTTTTTTGTCGATAAATTGTGACATTTTTTTACCGATGCCAACAAAACAGCACTCGCCCGCGCCAGAACACCTCCACGGCACGTCCGTCGCGCACAATTCCGCGCTTTGCGTGGACAGGTCGCAGCCGCACCTTGCCGCGCTCCAGCCGCACCAGCAGGGGAGTGCTCAGCGCGCCGGCTCGCGTGGCGTGCTTGGGCACACGCTTGCGCCAGCTCCACAGCCAGCCCATGAGGATGCGCTGTCCGCTGGCATCCGCAAAGCTCTGCGCGGCGTAAAAATGCGGGCCAAAGATTGGCCTTTGCACTTTGACGCGGGAATCGAAAGCGAAATTGTCTTGTGAGCTTGAGCGCGAACTGTCAGCGGCGACTCGCCGCCCCACAGCAAACTCCGTCGCTCGCCAGCGCCGGTGCATGTGCGACCACATCAGCACAAACTCGTCGCCAAGCGGGAACATGTCCGGGCACTCCATGACTTTGCCGTAGCGCTTGCCCTGCAGCAGCACGCCGCAGTATTCCCACGCCAGCAAGTCCTGCGATGTGTAGTGCAGCAGTTGCCCGGCGTTGCCTTGCCCGCTGCCCACCACCATGTGATACACGCCGTCAACCTCGGTGATTTTCGGGTCACGGAAGTCCTTTTGCCCCTCGGGCGCGCGGCGGATGATGGGGTTTTGCGGCAGTTTGGTGAAGGTCACGCCGTCGTCGCTCACCGCAGCGCATTGCGCCTGCCCAAACGCTTTGCCCACCGCCGTGTAGAACAGCCACAGCCGGTCATCGCGCACCACGGCGCTGCCGCTCCAGCAGCCGCCGTCGTTTTCATAGTCCTCATCGGGCGTCAGCGCAATCGGTAGGTGCTCCCAGCGCAGCAGATCGTCGCTCACCGCGTGCCCCCAGTGCATCGGTCCCCACTTTGCGGCATGCGGGTAATGCTGATAAAACGCATGATATCGCCCCCGGAAATACACCAGTCCGTTGGGGTCGTTCATCCAGCCCTTGGGCGGTTGCAGATGATATTGCATGGTTGTGTCCTCTTTCTTGTTATTGCGGTTTTTATGAGCCGCACGTGTAGGGGCGGCAACCTGCCGCCCGCCCTCCTTCATCCCGCTATCAAACTCACGGGCGGCTAATAGCCGCCCCTACACGCGATGTTGCGCAAACCCGCCCCTGCGGGGAGCACGTCGCTTCGCTGTGTTCTCGGATAGGTTGTGTACTGTTATGCTTCGGGCGGATTCACATCCGCCCCTACATCTCGCGGCTTGATGAAACTCGCAGAAAACCGTTTCTTGAGCGGCCCTCGCGCGGGCGCGGGGGCTGTCGCCGCGAACGAAACCTGCGCATCGCACCACTGTGGCGCGGCGACTGGGGGTGCAGAGTTCGCACCTGCCCGCGTCAGCCCGCACCTGTAGGCGCAACAACCTGCCGCCCGCCCCTGCGGGGAGCACGTTGCTTCGCGGCGTATGCTTAATGATTGTTGAAGAAGTATTCGCGAGGGATTTTTATGGAACGGTGTAGGTGTTGCCAAGGGCTCCACCGCGTGCGGGGGAGCTGGCACGCCGCAGGCGTGACTGAGGGGGCTGCGTAAAAATCCTCAACCACCGCGAACCGTCAGTCCGTTCATCCAGTCCGTCTCCTCCGCCACGCCCGCGCGGCGGCACAGTTCTGCCCACACATCGCCCAGCGGCAGCAGCTTCAGCTCCTCTTGCAGCGCAAGCAAGCGTGTGAAGTCCCGCGCATCCTGCAGCGCGCGGAGCTGCTTGTGCGGCAGCAGCAGCGCCTGCAGCAAGGCTTTTCGCACGCTGCGCAGCCCAATCACCCACGCCGCCACACGGTGAATGCTCGCGTCGAAGTAGTCCAGTGCAATTAGCGTGCGGTCAAGTGCATGGCAGCGCACCAGTTCCGTGCAGATGTCGCGCAGTTCGTCGCCCAGCACAGGCACATGGTCGCTGTCCCAACGCACGCCGCGTGTGAGGTGCAGCGCGATGTTCTCGCTAAACAGCAGCATAGACGAAATCTTGTCCGCCACCTGTTCAGTGGGATGAAAATGCCCGTTATCCAGCAGGCACACGCAGCCGTTGCGGGCGGCATAGTTCAGATAAAACTCGTGCGAGCCCACCGTGCAGCTTTCCAGCCCAATGCCGAAAACCTTCGACTCCACGGTGTCAATCACGCCCTCAAGCCGCTCGGCGAGGATTTCGTCAAGCGAATCCTTCAGGCGTCTGCGCGGACCAAGACGGTCGGCGGGCGTGTCTTTGAAGCCATCGGGAATCCAAATGTTGTTCACGCAGCGCTGCCCGAGCTCGGCGGCAAACCAAGCGGCAATGCGGCGCACGGCCTTGCAGTGGTCGATCCAAAAGCGGCGCACCGGCGCATCGGGATGCGAAAGCGTGAGCCCATCGGCGGCCATCTCATGCGCAAACAGCGTGGGATTCATGTCCACCCCAAGCCCGTGTGACTTCGCATAGTCCAGCCAAGCGGCGAAGTGCTCCGGCGCAAGTTTATCACGTGGCACAGGCTGCTCGGTCACCGCATACATCGCATGCAGGTTGATTTTATGCTTGCCTGGGCAGCGCGCCAGCACAGCGTCCATGTCGTCCATCAGCTCTTGTGCGCAGCTTGCCCGCCCGGGATAGTTCCCCGTGGCAGCGATGCCGCCGCCTGGCGTGTGCGTGCCCTCAAAGCCGCGCACGTCGTCGCCTTGCCAGCAATGCACGCTAACGGGCAGCGCCAACAGGGTAGCCATCGCGGCTTCGCAGTCCACGCCGTGCGCAGCGTAAATGTCTTTCGCAGATTCATAACGGTTCATGGCAACTCTCCTTTTGTGTTTGACCCAATCATCAACATCGCTATCGTCAGCATGTAGGGGCGAACTGTGTTCGCCCGAAGATCGATGAAATTTCGCGGGCGAACACAGTTCGCCCCTACAGGTGGACAATACCTAAAACGTTGCAAAATCCGCAACCTGTAGGGGTGGCGATTACGCCACCCGCGCCTAAAATCAATACGAAAGTCTAAAAGCGACCTTGTATTTGATTATATCACGCCTGTGCTGCATTTGCAAATATTTTTTCAAAAAAGGGCGTACAAGTCTTGCGTTCGCGCGCGTTATATAGTATAATTAAAGGTAACTTGTACCACGGAAAGCGAGACGGTTATGAATTACCCCATCATCCGCGTGAAATTGCTGCGCGACGGCGCGGTGCTGCCGCGCTTTGGCTCAGACTTCGCCGCCGGCGCGGATTTATCCGCCTGCCTCGATGCCCCCATCACCATCGCCCCCGGCGAAACCTGCATGATACCCACCGGTCTGGCCGTGGAGATCCCCATGTACTTCGCCGGGCTCATCTACGCCCGCAGCGGGCTTGCCGCCAAGCGCGGGTTAGCGCCTGCCAACAAGGTCGGTGTGGTGGACGCCGATTACCGCGGCGAGGTCATGGTCGCGCTGCACAACCACTCGGCGCAAGCGCAAGACATCGCCCCTGGTGAGCGCGTGGCGCAACTGGTGGTCACGCCTTTTTTGCCCGTGAACTACCAAGCCGCCGACGAACTCGACGAAACCGTGCGCGGCGCGGGTGGCTTCGGCTCAACCGGCGCGTAGCGCGGCGCGGGCGCGAAGTGTTCTTTTTTTGCAAAAAAAGAACCAAAAAAACCTATGCCGCTTCGCGGGGGATTTCATGGGATTCGCGTGTAG
>WQRM01000151.1 GCA_009786735.1 Oscillospiraceae bacterium
TCAAAAAAGCCCTCAACCCCGCTATACTAGCGAGGTTGAGCGGCATGCATCTTTTTTATGCAATGGTTATGGCTGGGGTGGCAGGATTTGAACCTACGAATGCCAGAGTCAAAGTCTGGTGCCTTACCGCTTGGCGACACCCCAGTGTGCGGAATCAACGTGGCTGTGTGTGCGATGTTGCGAAAACCAAAATGGGGTGGATAAGCGGACTCGAACCGCCGACCTCCAGGGCCACAACCTGGCACTCTAACCACCTGAGCTATACCCACCATAGCAACATTTCTATTATACAGCATTCTGGTGCACTTGTCAAGCGTTTTTTGCAAGTTTTTTTACGCTAAGTGTGGGAATATAGCTCGAACTCATCTAAGCTCCGCCTTAGCGCACGAGAAAGCGCGTCTAAGCTGAAAATGCAAGCCAAAACGCGCTATGCGCAAATGATTTTTCGGGATTTTTTCATGTTTGTGCAAAATGACGAAAAATAAAGCTTGACAAACTCGCCAAAATGTGGTATGATGTGAATTGTAGCTTTGTTGGGAACGGTGAGACGGATGGATTTGCACGATTACCGCGACGAAATCCTTGCGGAAATGTTCGTGCGTGGCGAGCAAAGTGCGATGGCGTTTGAGCTGTTGCTGCAACGTATGCAGCCCGTTTTGCACGCACGTGTGGAATCCGCCCGCCAGCGCGTTGGCGATGCCGTAGCGCGCGACGACCTGCTGCAAGAAGCCACCATGGCGTTCCTTAGCGCAGTGACCACGTACCAAGCCGGTCGGGGTGCTAGTCTGCGGACGTTCGTGAGCGTGTGTGTGAGCAATCGGCTCAACGATGCCCTGCGCAAACACGCAGCCGCGCCGCAGCTGGAGCAATTGCTGGAAAGCGCACTGCCGCTAAGCGCGTCCGCGATGGATCCGCAAGATCTTTACGCCGCGATGGAAGATGCCCGCCGTTTGCAGCAAGTGATGGCACAGCAGCTGACGCCCCTTGAGCGCGATGCCCTGCAAGCACAACTGGATGGCTTGAGCTACGCCAGCGCCGCGCAAGTGCTTGGCATTTCGCCCAAAGCCCTAGACAACGCGCTGCAGCGCGCGCGCAAAAAGCTGCAAAAACACCTGTAAGTTCATACGCTCCTGGTAGCATAGGGCGGTGCAATTCCGCCAAGGAGTAAATATTATTTTTCTAAGCGAGGTAGATTGGCACATGTACGAAGACAAAACTCTTATCTGTAGGGACTGCAACAACGAATTCATCTTCACCCAAGGTGAGCAAGAATTCTATGCGGAGAAAGGCTTTGAGAACGAGCCCGGCCGTTGTAAAGACTGCCGTGACAATCGCAAACGCGGCAACCGCGGCGAGCGCGAAATGTTCGAAGCCCAATGCGCAGAATGTGGTGGCATCGCCCGCCTGCCGTTCCGTCCGCGCGAAGATGGCCGCCCTGTGTTCTGCAGCGCGTGCTTTGAAGCGCAGAAGGAGAATGGATAAATTTTTCGGCATGGCCAAAAGATTTTTCCGCAACCAAAAACCACTTGGATCGTATGATCTGGGTGGTTTTTTCATGCAAAGAAAAACGAGCCAGCAACGTTGACTGTCTCGTTTTTTTTCTGCAACTAGATTAGTGCACAGCGAAGCGACGATACCGCGCCGCAGGTGTTAGCCAATTTTCTTGCCGTCTTTGAGGTTGATTTTGCCCATGAACGGCACTTTGAGGAAGCCGTTGGCGGTGTCGCCGTCAAAGGTGCAGCTGAAGGGGATGTCTTTGCCTTTGAGCAGGCTGGTTTGCACGTTGCCGGTGACGGTGTTTTCTTCAGCTTTCATGTCGCTGATGCTGAAGTCGGGCACTTCGATGCCGGTGAGTTTGATTTCGATGTCGTACTTGCCATTCTTCTCGCCCACCGCCAGCACGGCGTCGCCGCGATAAAACATGGTGTCCACAAAGAATTTCCATTTGCCGAGTCCTACCATAAGTAATGTCTCCTTTTGATGCAAAATTTTGGTTCACTTATAGTATACAACATATCGGCGGCGAGGTCAAGCCTTTTTGGTTAAAAATTTATGGACGTTGCGTGAATATCGAGGATGCCGTAGCGGCCTTGGTGGCGCACGAAGGCGGTTTCTTCGTCGATGAGCACGATGTGCTCGAACTGCAGGGGCAGAATTGGCTCGCCATATTGGTTGATGAGCTGCCAGGTGTCGCCTTGCTGCGCGGCGAAGAGTTCGTCGCCTACGCGGCTGGTGATTGCATCGAACCATGGGCTGATGGGGCGGCGGTTCTCGATGATAGCAAAGCGACCGAGAAAGTTACTTCGTGTTTCATCCCACTCAACGCCCCAAAATGGCATAGGTTCACCTTGCCATGGTTCGGTGTAGCGCTGCGTTGCTCGTACTTGCTCCAAAACCAAGCGGCGATTGGCGGTTTCCAACGCATTTGCCACCCACTCACGTGCATTTTCGCTGGTCCAATCATCCCACAAGGCGAAGTATGCATTCAGCTGCAACTCCAAGCTTTGTGCAAACTCATCAACGGGGTGCATACCAATGCCGAAGTCATAGCCCTCACCAAAAAATGGCTGCCCCAGCAATTCAAGCTCAGGGTCAAAGACCCACATGCCGCCGCCACCGCCATGCCCACCGTGATTACTGACAACCATGCCGGTCGTCGGGTCAACTGTATATCGCCACGTGGAATCGTCCACAACAAACATGCCGCAACTGCAAAGAATTATTCCTTCAATGTCCAGTTCTGGCGCAACCCGCCAAACCACGCCGTTGATGGTCACAGGCGGTGGCGGTGGCACGGTCGTTTCTTCTTCAACTGTGGTCGTGATGTATTCTGCCGTGGCTTCGGTGGTGGTGTAGTCATTGCCATTCACCACCGCCGTCGAGCCGCAACCCGCCAGCAGCAGCAAAATCAACAAGCTTGCAAGTAAAATCTTCATAGAAAATCCCTCCTGCAAGCAGTATATCATATTTTAGCGCAAATGTAAAGTTACAATGTTGTAACTATTTCGCGCACACCAGCTCAAGCGCTTGCGGCAGCAGCACCCATTCGGCTTGCTCCATCACGCGGCGCTGGAGAGTCTCGGGCGTGTCGCCGGGCAGCACTTCCACCGCTTTTTGCGCGATAATCGGTCCGCCGTCACAGACTTCGTTGACGAAATGTACGGTCGCGCCGGTGAGCTTCACGCCGCGCGCAAGGGCAGCCTCGTGCACGCGCAAGCCGTAAAACGTGTGCCCACAAAACGCTGGGATAAGCGCAGGGTGCACATTGATAATCTTATTCGGGTAATGCCGCACAAAGTCTTCGCTCAAAATTGTGAGGAAGCCCGCCAGCACGATGAAGTCGATGGCGTGTTCGTCCAGCAGAGCGATGCACTGCGTCTCGAACTCGGCAAGCGTCATGTCTTTGCGTGAGATAGCGAAGCTCGGCACACCGGCTTTGGCGGCACGCTCAAGCGCAAACACGCCGGGCTTGCTGGCAATCACCAGCGCGATTTCGCCGTGTTGCAGCGTGCCTGCGGCTTGGGCATCCAGCAGCACTTGCAGGTTGGTTCCGCCGCCGCTGACGAATACCGCGACTTTTTTCACAGCCATTGGATGTACCCCGTCTTATCTGTAGAATTATACCCCGCGCGTTCATAAAACCGCAGGGTGGATGGTTCTGTTGCGCCGGTCATCAGCGCGATTTTATAGCACCCGCGCTGCACAGCAATGTCTTTGGCGAACTGCAGAACCGCGCCGCCAATCCCCTGCTTGCGGTAGTCCGCGTGCGTGACCACGTTCTCCACCCAGGCGTAAGGCCGCTGCCCGCGCGTGAGGTTTGGCACGATCAGCAGCACGCACGACGACACCAGCTGGTCATCTTGCTCTGCCACAATGATGTGATGGTTTGGGTCGGTCATGATGTCGCGCCACAGTGGTTCGGGCAGTTCGTCGGGCAAGGGATTGTTATGCAGGTGGGTGTAGAGCTGCAGCAGTTGCGGGAGGTCAGGCGGTTGGGCGAAGCGGATGGTCATAGGGCACTTCTCCTTTGAGGCGGGCGGATTTGCATCCGCCC
>WQRM01000152.1 GCA_009786735.1 Oscillospiraceae bacterium
GCACGCAAATCGCGCCTTTCACGGCGGGGTCGCGCACGAGCTCGGCCATCACCGCCATGTCGGGGCCATCGGCGAGCATGGGCACGTGGATCATCTCGATGCCCAGGTGCGCAAGCATGCCAAAGTGGCGGTCATAGCCCGGCACAGGGCACAGGAACTTCACTTCGCCTTGGCTGGTGCTGTCCATGAACCACTGCGGCATCATCTGCACCAGGTAGTCATACATGATGTTGAGGCTGGCGTTGCCGCACACGATGAGCTGCTCGGCGGGCGTGCCCATCAGCTCGCTGAACAGGCGCTTGCATTCGGGGATGCCGTCCAGCACGCCATAGTTGCGGCAGTCAAGACCGCTTTCGGCGGTGGGCGGGGTGATCCATTTGCTGTCCATCAGGTCGGCGGACAGGTCAAGCTGGGCGGTTTCGGGCTTGCCGCGGCTCATGTCAAGCGCCAGATATTTCGCCTTTGTTTGTTCATATGTAGCTTGCAGTTGTTGCAGGGTCATGGGAGTTTTTCCTCTTTCACATAGCGTTATCTCTATTATACGCAATATGCACAAAAAAAGCAAGTGCTTTTTGGGGCACTTGCGAAAAAGTTCTTTTCGCGTTCTTCGTCAAGTTACACAAACTTGAAAAACCTGCCCGAAAACGCTTGACAAAATGGCGGGGAGGGTGGTACACTAGTTAACATTCACAAAGGAGGCTGTTATGGCGTTTGAAATCATCAAAACCTACAAAGAGCACTTCCCGGCGTTGCGGCTAATCGGGAAATGCTATACGGATGCCGACCGTGGTGCGGATGGTTCGTTCAGCGAGCGCTGGACCGAGTGGCATCAAAACAGCTGGT
Organism: Oscillospiraceae bacterium; assembly: GCA_009786735.1. Taxonomy (GTDB): domain Bacteria; phylum Bacillota; class Clostridia; order Oscillospirales; family Acutalibacteraceae; genus WRMQ01. The sequence goes on from WQRM01000152.1 coordinate 844, forward strand.
TTGACGAGCTAAAAAAAGCAGCAAAACCGTCAGAAGATGTCGAAAATGGCTGCCTTGGCTTAATGACCATCAACGCGAAAGACCACAGCAATTTCATCTACTGGATAGGTTTGTTTTTTCCTGCCAACACCGCTGTGCCGGACGGTTTTTCCTATCTTGATTTGCCCCAAAGCGATGTGGGAATTTCATGGATATATGGTAGCGATGAAACTGGCGAAATCTATGGCTCTGAGCCCCACACAGCGTGCTACCAAACACTGTGCGACAACGGCTGGAACAAGCTCAACGAAAAAGCTGGCGGGAAAAATACGCTTGTGTTTTTCGAGCGCTACAATTGCCCGCGCATGACAACGCCCGATGAAAAGGGCAATGTGATTTTGGATTACGGCTTTTATTTGCGTTAAGCATTCGGTCAACAACAAAGCCCAATACGCCTTCCGGCAGCACCCGCTGTCGGTTTTTTGCTGCCCAAAAAAGCAAGCACTCTCTCAAGTGCTTGCGAACTTCCTGTTATGAAAGGGGATTGCGAATATGTTTGCTGGGTTAACCCAAGCGTATGATCGTAAGTTGCGCATTTTGCCCGTGCAGCTCGCCGAGCTCGTCGCTCAACGCTTGCAGGCTGACCCTGTCGCCGCGATTGAGCCAGGTGACTTGCTGCCCGCTGTCATGCCCGGGCGCGAGCTCGTTGGTGAGCACACTGCCGCTGTCGTTGATGCCCAGCCGCAGTTGCGCGCTCGGCGTCACGTGGTCAATGGTTAGCTCCCACAGCAGCATGTAGTAGCCGTCGTCGGGGATAATGACCGCGCCGCCGTGGCAGGCATAGCGACCTTGGCTGCTGTGCCGCTGCAGAGGCAGGGCTGTGCCGTCGCTGCATGGTGTGATGGCGAATTGCTCGGCGTGGGCGGTGAAGTGGCTACGCGGCGCAGCGGCTGGCGGGGCAGGAGATGGTGCGGCGCGAGCATTGCGACAATGTGTGCAGAGGCAAGGTGCGGCCATGGTGGTTGCTCCTACTATTTATAATGAAGAAAGCCTGTATTTATAATTCTTATGTAGGTCTTACTGCATTGTATGCGCGGGGCGGACGAAATGTGCGCACACGCCACACAATATTTACAAATCGCGCGTGCATTCCCACTTGACCAGACCCCCGCGCGCATGGTATAATAAAAAAGATACGTTAAACTGCGGGGGAAACATGAAAACGCCAAGCAAAGCAGCCAAGTTGGTTCTGTATGCAATTTACTCGATATTCACCGCTGTGCTGTACGGCTGGTTTACGTTTTACATCTTTGCCAGGTTGGTCCACGCCGTTGATGGGTTTTCGGCGCTGCATGCCTACATTGTGAATCTGTTTATCATTGTGATTGTGTTGATTGCGGACACGTTGATCAACAACTACGTGGTCACAAAATATGTGCCCCGAAAACGTAACGGCATGTTCAGCCGTTTCTTATACTGGGAAAGTTTGATTTCATTCAAAACCACCCTCTACCTCTTCTACATATTCATCTTGATTATCTCGCGCGTGTTCACGCTGGAACCGCAATTGATATTCCACGAGGTGTTCTACAGCTTTGTGTTGTCCATTGAGTACGGCTTGATCTTGGTGGTTGTGTTTGATAAGCTCATCGACCACCTAGCTAAAGATGTTACACGCATCAAGGTAATTGCCGAAAAGCTCAGAGGCACGTTTGACAAAAAAGACACATAGCCGTCCGTACGAGGTGCAGCTGAGCCTGAAAGGAGCAAACCCATGCAAACGCAAAAAGGCATCTTGCAGCAACTGATGAAAAAGCTGATTTATATCGCTTGGTCGGCCTTCATGGCGTATGGCTATTATAGCGTCACCATATATATTTTTTTCAATGTCACAGGGCAAAACGTGCTGGCTGCCTCCATCTGGAACTTATCGTTACTGTTGGCTTTTCTGTTGCTGGATAAAATCATTGAGCTTCTTTACATCAAATACCGAAAGCAGCTGACCTCCGGGCGCAGCATTCCCATGAGGATGCTTAACGCTTACCTCAACAGTGCTTCGATGAAATCTGCGTTGTATCTGTTTTACGTCATTATTCTCATTTGCACGGCTATCCTCGCTGCAGAGCCCGACTTCCCCGCGCTTGTGCCGCTATCCGGATACTTTCTTTCTACGCGATACGGCATATTGCTGCTGATTGCCGCCGACAAATTCCTAGAACAAATCACCAAAGACATCAAAAAAGATGCTGATCTCAACGAAACAAAACAGAAGGAGACTCCCCATGACCTACAACCATCCTAACCTATCCGGTCGCGTCGCAGTTGTCACCGGCGGCGGCGGCGTGCTTTGCGGCGATTTTGCCAAGGTGCTCGCCGCGCAGGGCTGCAAAGTTGCCGTGCTGGACCTCAACCTCGATGCCGCACAAGCTGTGGCAGACGAAATCACCGCAGCGGGCGGCACGGCCATGGCAATCGCCTGCAATGTGCTGGAGCGTGAAAGCATCGCCGCGGCGCATGCAGCCGTGACGCAAACGCTCGGCACGTGTGACATCCTCGTCAATGGCGCGGGCGGCAACCACCCCAGTGGCACCACCAGCAAAGAAACCCTTGAACCTTGCGACCTCGATGGCGTGGACGAAGGCATCAAAACCTTCTTCGACCTTGACCCGCAAGGTATCTCGCGCGTGTTCGACCTCAACTTCCAAGGCACGTTGTTGCCCACGCAGGTGTTTGCGCGCGATTTGGCAGGCAAGCCGCACGCTGCGATTATCATGATCACCAGCATGAACGCCATCCGCCCGCTGACGAAAATCCCGGCGTATTCAGCGGCAAAAGCGGCGGTGCACAACTTCACGCAGTTCATGGCAGTGCACTTTGCGCCCGTGGGCATTCGCGTGAATGCCATTGCGCCCGGCTTCTTCAGCACCAACCAAAACAAAACCCTGCTGTGGAACGAAGATGGCAGTCCCACGCCGCGTGCAGGCAAGATCCTCGCTGCCACGCCGATGGGTCGCTTTGGCACGCCGGACGAGCTGCGCGGTGCGTTGCTTTATCTGTGCGATGAGACCTACAGCGGCTTCGTCACCGGCAGCATGATTGCGGTGGACGGCGGGTTTAGTGCGTACAGTGGGGTGTAGGAAACTGCAACCTGTAGGGGCGGCAATCATGCCGCCCGAAACCATAAAAATATCAACGCCTATTTAAC
>WQRM01000153.1 GCA_009786735.1 Oscillospiraceae bacterium
CAACCGCTCAACCACACCCGGCACAACCCGCAACGCGTGGTCAATTTCCGCCTGCGTGGTGTAGCGGCTCAAGCTAAGCCGCAGCGAGCCGTGGGCAATCTCATGGGGCAAACCGAGCGCCAGCAGCACATGGCTGGGGTCAAGCGAGCCGCTCGTGCAGGCCGAGCCCGACGATGCCGCAATGCCCTGCATGTCCAGCAGAAGCAGCAGCGCCTCGCCCTCAATGCCATGGAAGCACAGGTTCACGTTGCCCGGCAAGCGATTGCTCGCACAACCGTTGAGATGGCTTTTTTCAATCTTCAGCAGACCTTGCATGAGCTGGTCGCGCAGGTCGGCAATGCGCGCCGCCGTTTCGTCAAGTTGCGCGGTTTCCTCCACCAGTGCGGCGGCCATGCCCACAATCGCGGGGAGATTCTCCGTGCCCGCGCGGCGATTACGCTCCTGTGCGCCGCCACGTAGCAGCGGTCGCAACGGCACGCCTCGGCGGCAATACAGCGCACCCGCGCCCTTCGGTCCATGGAACTTGTGCCCCGCTAGGCTCAACATGTCCACGTTGATCGCATTCACATCAACGGGGATGTGCCCCACCGCCTGCACGGCATCGGTGTGGAAGGTCACGCCACGCTCGCGGCACAGCGCGCCGATTTCCGCAACCGGCTGCAGCGAGCCAATCTCGTTGTTCGCCATCATGATGGTGACCAGGCAAGTGTCGTCGCGCAGCGCAGCCTGCAGGTCGTTCATGCGCACGATGCCCGTGGCGTGGTCAACCGGCAAAAGCGTGACGGTGTAGCCCTGCTCTTTCTCAAGCATCTCCAGGCAATGCAACACGGCGTGGTGCTCAATCTGCGTGGAGATGATGTGCTTTTTGCCGGCTTTGTCGCCAAGGCGAGCCGCTGAAATGATCGCTTGGTTGTTGGCTTCGGTGCCGCCTGCGGTGAAGGTGATCTCCCGCGGCTGCGCGCCAATGCAGCGGGCGATGGCCTCGCGGGCGTGCTGCAACTGGCGTGCGGCGGCTTGCCCGTGGCTGTGCAGCGACGACGGGTTGCCGTATATCTCATCGAGCATGGACAGCATGGCCTCGCGCGCGGCGGGGCTAAGCTGTGTGGTTGCTGCGTTGTCTAGGTATGCGTTCAACAGTGTTCTCCTCATACAGAATTACTCATACTCTAGTATAACACGAATGGCGCACAATTGCAAGATTTTTTTGCCACCTTTTGCTTGACATTCCCCCGCAAGATATGTTAAAATAAAGCATATTCATCAATTCAAGGAGAAAATCATGGCTCAAAAAATCAAAGTCAGCTGTCACGTCTGCGCCTGCACAAACAAAGTGGAAGTCGCACCCGAGTTTTGCCCTAGCTGCAAAACCAACCTCGTCGCCCCGGTTGAATCACTGCGTTTGCGCGCAGAAAACACCACATTCGGCAATGCAGAAAAATTCAAAGTTGGCGCAATCGGCGCACAACAAGGTGATTTGCTGCTCACCAGCCACCGCTTAATTGGACTGAAAGAAAAAGTCGGCGCAGCCTCGGTTGCCGGGGCGGTGGGCGGCTTGGTTGGCGGCCTATTGGAAGCTGCACTTGCAGGCAAATACGAGTTCGAGTTTGAAATCCCGCTAACCAACGTGGTTGCCGTGGAAGAAGACAAAATCGGGCTGTTCAAGGCCCTTGTTGTCCGCACCGTTGACGGTCAAGCCTACAAAATGAAAGTGCCCAAGCGCGAAAAAGACCAATGGGCACAGCTGCTTCTGCGCAGATAGCCCAATCAAAATGCACAAAACCACCTCGTGTTGCGAGGTGGTTGCTTTATGTCGCGCAGGCGAATTTTACAGGAAAATAATCGAAAACACGCCGAATGCAATCAGTGCCAAACCACTGAAAAAGCCACCAAAGGCTGCCCAATTACTCATTAATGTTTTCTCCTTTCTGAGGATTGTCCGACTTTCACTTAAGCGAAGATGCGAATGAAGGGAACGAGCGTTGCAACGGCCAAAATGCCGCCAAACACGATGCTGACTACGCCAAAAAAGATACCCATGATTCATTCTCCTTTCGTGATATAATGCTTGTTGGCATGATTATACCACAAAAATCGCGTATTGTCAACAAAAAGTTCACACACCGCCGCGCAGCAGCTCCGCATGGCGGCACGCACGCGCCTGCGCGAGATAGGGCAGCACAAACGGCAGCGGCACCACCAGCATGCACAGCAAGTACCACGGCAGAAAGCTCAGCTTGTAGCGCAGCAGGGCGGCGCACTGCTCATTCGTGCGCGCGCAGCTTAGTCGCACGGCGTTGCGCAGCTTGCAGCGTGGCTGCTTTGCCAAGATGGGCAGCACCAGCGCATAACGTTGCACGGTGGCGGCATAAAATCCCGCGCCGACCAACAACAGCACCACACCACCCGCCAGCGCCGCAATAAACAGCGCGATATCCAGGTTGCTTTGCTGCGCTTGCCACAGCGTGCCGCCCAGCAGGAATCCCCCCGGCACAAAGAACAGCAACGCCCACAGCAACTTGCGCAGTCGCAGGCTAATCACAAAACCCGCCGCCTTCAGCGCCCAGCGCGGTTGCAGCCAAAACGTCACGCGTTTGACGGTGCGCTTGCGTGCGTCCGCGCCGCCGAAATACCACGCTTCGCGCCCCACGCGCAGCGGAGCGACCAGCAGCGCCACGAGCAACACCAACAGCAGCGCAATGCCCAGTTGAATGCCCTGCGCCGCCCATGATGTGAAGTCGGTGTGCGGGTAGGGCAGCACGGCCACGGCCTGCGCGGCGGTGAAGTCATGCAAAAACGGCAGCGCGCCCGCAGCCGTTGCCACCGCAAAGCTGATGGTCAGCAGCGCAAAGCCCGTGCCGCGGTGCCCCTGGGTGAGTTGTTTGGCGTGCAATTTGGTTTGCTTGTTGTTGAAGGTCATGGCATTGCTCCTCGTATACGATATACGTATAGTATGGAGCGATTTTGCGGCGGCTATGCGAAAACCACCCCCAAGTTGAGGGTGGTTTTTGGTTATGGGTTATGCGTTGAACAGAATGCGCACGAAGCCGAAGATTGCCACGAGGTTCACGATCACCAGCACAACGATGCCGATGATGCCAGCAATGCTGCCCCAGTTGGTGCCGCCGCCTGCAGGAGGCGCAGTGGTGGTTTCTGCTTCAGTTGTCGTTTCGCCATTCACGGTGGTGTCAGCAACTGTTGTTGTTTCACCGTTCACGGTGGTGTCAGCAACGGTTGTGGTTTCACCATTCACGGTGGTGTCAGCAACGGTCGTGGTTTCGCCGTTCACTGTTGTGTCGGCAGCGGTGGTGGTGTCTTGCGGTGCAGTTGTGGTAGGCTCTGTCTGATTTTGGTCAACCGGCGAGTCCCAGCGCGGCGGAAACGCAATGCTATTTTGCACCAAGAAAGCTTCTTGCAGCATAACGATCTCATCGTAAATCGCTACGATTTCTGCCCACATTCCCCCAAGATAAAGCAAACCAGTCGCTTCTCGCGCGCTTGCCAAATACCAAAAATCTTGATACAGCTGACGCCAATTATCATTATGCTGAGCAGCGTCTATCAGTGTATCATATAGCTCGAACATTCTAAGTTCCAAAAGCATCCACTCAATGTAATCCGGTTGAACATGCATTTCAACAAGAGGAAACACTTGGGTGGTTGCCGCCGCAATAAAAGCGGCATAGTCCCCAGATTCATAATAACCGACAATCTCCAAAGCAATAGGCATCACTTGGGCTCTAAATGCCGCTGGACTTGTGCTTGACGTGAACGCCAATTCATTTTCAATGGAAACTATAACGCCGAGAAGCGCCATTATCCGCTGTGCTTCCAACTCCTCATCTACGCTGGCTGCCGCACTGCTTAGCGCAGCCACTACGCCGGTTGCCAACATGAACACCGCCACCAAAATCGCCAAAATCTTTTTCGTCATTGTTCGTTTTCTCCTTAAAATGTAATAGGTCAATTTACATTATACACCCCCCCCCCATGAACA
>WQRM01000154.1 GCA_009786735.1 Oscillospiraceae bacterium
CGGGCGGCGCGCCCGCCGCCCCTACAGGTGGATGTCTCCTGCAAGGCGATGTCAAGCCGCAACATGTAGGGGTGGCGGGCGCGCCACCCGGGCTACATATCAATACAAAAGGTTAAATCAGCCATGATTTATATGCGTCGAAGAAGCCCCCCTTGACAATTCTCGCGTTTGTAGGGTATAATATAACCACGGAGGTATCTTATGCAAAACGTCACACATCGCAAAAGCGCGCCGGACATGTTTGCCCTTTATGCCTTGCTGATGGAAGCCGAGCAAGCCGAAGCCACCGGCGATTATTCTGACTTTGATGCATTCATGCAAGAACTCGAAGAGGAAATGGCATGAGCTATCATATTCACATCACCGGTCCAGCAAAAGAGGACATGCGGGACATCTATGCCTATATCGCCTATGAACTGAACAGCCCCGCCGCCGCGCGCAATCGCATCGTCGCCATCAAACAAGCCATTGCACAACTTAAGCATGGTTCGAGCAGCGCTTTTGTGCGCGATGATTACTTATCCACAAAAGGCTATCGCATGCTTGTTGCTCGCTCTCATCTTATTTTTTATGTGGTGCACGAGCAAACCCGCGAAGTGTTTATCCGCCGCGTGATGTACGGTCGCCGAGACTGGCAACGCCTGCTGAAAGAAGAAGAATCCTAACCATGCCCACCACCATCGCAGCCATCGCCACCGCCCAAGCTCCCGGCGGCATCGGTGTGATCCGCATCAGCGGCCACGCCGCCTTTTCGGTTGCCCAAGCCCTGTTTGTGCCCAAAAAACCGCTGGATTACAGCCAATTGCGCGCCCACACCATGTCCTACGGCACGCTGCACGACTTTCCATCGTCTCCAGAACAGCCAATCGATGACATCATCTGCCTGTTCTTCCCCGCCCCGCACAGCTACACCGGCGAGAATGTCGTGGAGTTCCAGTGCCACGGCGGCATGGCGGTGATGCAGCGCGCGTTGCAGGCGGTGTTCGCCGCCGGAGCGCAACCGGCAGGTCCGGGCGAGTTCACCCGCCGCGCCTACGAAAACGGAAGGCTAAACCTCACCCAGGCAGAGGCCGTCATGCAGCTGATTGCCGCCACCAGCGAGCAAGCAGCACGCGCCGCGCAGGCTGCCATGGGTGGTGCACTTAGCCAAGCGATCGACCAAACCCGTGCCACGCTCATCGCCCTGCAAGCGCACATCAGCGCCTGGGTAGACTATCCCGAAGAAGACATCGAAGCGCTCGAAGGCAGCGAACTCACCGCCGTGCTCAACACCGCCCGGCAAGACCTGCACGCCCTCATCACCAAAGCCCCGCGAGACACGCTCATGCTGCAGGGCATCAACACCGCGCTCGTCGGCCGCCCAAACGTCGGCAAGTCCAGCTTGCTCAACGTCCTTGCAGGCTATGACCGCGCCATCGTCACCCCCACCCCCGGCACAACGCGTGACACCGTCACCGAAACCGTGCAGCTCGGCAGCCTCACCCTGCGCCTCACCGACACCGCGGGCATCCGCAACACCAGCGACTCCATTGAGGCCGCAGGCGTGCGGCGCAGCCGCGCCGCCCTCGCCCAAGCGGATCTCATCCTTGCCGTGTTTGATGCCAGCGCTCCCCTCACCGATGACGACCACGCCATCCTCGCTGATTGCGACCCGGCGCGCACTGTTGTGATTTTCAATAAATCGGACTTATGTCCGCCCGCCACGCTGGATGGCTCCCCCTTGGTGAATCACCCCACGAAACAAGTTTCGCGGGGACCCCATTTGGGGCTGCCGTCGCAGACGGCTGGGGGGGTATATCTCTCCGCCCTGCACTCCACAGGCATCTCCGCCCTCAGCCAAGCCATTGAGACCCTGCTCAACACCGCATCGTTCAATCCCAACGAGGCCATGCTCGCCAACCAGCGCCAGCAGAACACCGCCGCCCAAGCCCTCGCCGCTATCGACGAAGCTCTCGCCGCACACACAGCTGGCTACCCACTCGATGCCATTTCAGTCTGCATCGAGGATGCCATCACGCAGCTGTTTTCCCTCACCGGCGAGCGCGCCGCCGATGCCATCGTAGGCGAAGTCTTTGCCCGCTTCTGCGTCGGTAAGTGATGCGCTCGCCGCGCAGGCGTTACTTTTCTTGAAAGAAAAGTAACCAAAAGAACCTATACCGCTTCGCGGTGGACAATTCATGACAAGCTAAAGAAGCAAGCCCCCATTCCCCTGCGCCGGGGTCCCCGCGAAACCTGTTTCGTGGGGTGGGTGTGGAGGGGTGTCCCCGCAGGGACGGGGTGGTTCAGCCCCTACCTGCCGCGGCTTGATGAAACTCGCAGAAAACCGTTTCCTGAGCGGCCCTCGCGCGAGCGCGGGGGCTGTCGCCGCGAACGAAACCTGCGCATCGCACCACTGCGGCGCGGCGACTGGGGGTGCGGATTTCGCACTCGCCCACGTCAGCCCACACCCTGTAGGGGCGGCAATTTTGCCGCCCGGGGTTCAAATAACACACATGTTTTTATGCTTCGGGCGGATTCACATCCGCCCCTACATCCCGCCGAGAGTTTCGCTGTCGTTTACCGCCCAAGCCCCAGTCCCCCTCTTTAGAGGGGGATGTCCCGCAGGACAGGGGGTGTCATTCCACCCAGAAAAGGAGTCCTCATGTTCTACATCAACGCCCGCGCCATCATTGAGCGCACCTTCAACGGACGCAAAGAGGTCATCATCCAATGGCGCAACAAGCACGGCGAAGGCTGCTACGAATTTCCCAGTGAGCGCATCGAAGCCTTTGAATCGTTTTACGATGCCCTGCGCCGCGAAGTCAAGGAGGAAACCGGTCTTGACCTCGTGCACGCCACCGGACAAGCCAACCGCACGCAAGCCGAAGGCGGCGACTGGCTCGTCGAGAACTTCAAGCCCTTTTCGGTTTATCAAACCCTCGCCGGCCCGGTTGATTCTTTGGGCGCGCATTTCATCTGCCATGCCACCGGCGAATTGCTCACACAAGGCGATGACTCCACCAACATCCAGTGGATCTCACTCGATGAGCTCAAGGCGTTGCTCGCTACGCCCAAGCAGTTCAGCGGCATCGACAAACCCGCCGCATTACTATATCTACAAGAAAGCCACCCATGAACAACAACTTCGACATCATCATCATCGGCGCAGGCCACGCAGGCATCGAGGCGGGGCTGGCCGCTGCGCGCCTGGGTTGCCGCACGGTGATCTTCACGCAGTCGCTGGATGCCGTGGGCAACATGCCCTGCAATCCGTCGATTGGCGGCAGCAGCAAGGGTCACATCGTGCGCGAGATCGACGCCCTCGGCGGCGAAATGGGCAAGGTAGCCGACGCCACCACCATCCAGTTTCGCATGCTCAACCTCGGCAAAGGACCAGCGGTGCACAGCCCGCGCGCCCAGATTGACCGCCGCGCCTATGCCGACGCGATGAAACTACGCCTAGAAAACCAAGAAAACCTGCATTTAATCCAAGGCGAGGTCATTTCCCTGACCCCCACCGCCCCGTTGGGGCACCTCCCCCAGGGGGGAGGCTCCGAACCCACTGCGCTAAAGTTGCGCACAGCGCTTGATGGCTCCCCCTTGGGGGGGCTGTCGCCGCAGGCGACTGGGGGGGCATCATGGCAAGTCACCCTCCTCACCGGCATGCAGTACACCGCAACGTGCGTCATCCTCGCCACGGGCACATTCCTGCGCGCAAAAGTGCACATCGGCGAGCACAACCACCAGTCCGGTCCAGACGGCTTGCCCGCCGCCATGCAGTTGAGCGATTCGCTGCAGCAGCTGGGCATCCCCCTGCAGCGCTTCAAAACCGGCACGCCGCCACGTGTGAACCGCCGCTCCATCGACTTCGCCCAAACCACCGAACAACCCGGCGATGAACACCCCACGCCGTTTTCATTCGCACAACCCCTCAGCAACAAGCCCCTAGGCTCCTTCCTTGGGAAGGAGCTGTCGCCTCGGGCGACTGAGGAAGGCTCGCGG
>WQRM01000155.1 GCA_009786735.1 Oscillospiraceae bacterium
CCGCCCGAAGAAGTGGTTGATTTTTCGCGCGTGTTTGTGGATGGCGTGAACGTGCCGGGCGCGCAAATTCTGATTGACGAAGATTACTTTCCGTCGCACGTTGAGCTGATGCCCGTGCTGCAAGCGCTTGGTCTGAACCACACGTGGGACGAAATGACCCATGAAGTCACCATCGGCGACGACATCAGCTTCACCGCAGGCGTGGACTACGAAACGGTGCTGGATGTCGGCGTGCTGTTTGTGCCGCTGGGCTTTGTGCGTGAAGTGCTGCAGATTCCGGGCGTGAGCGTGGAAAGCGGCGAAGTGCAAATCCGCACGCACGTTGTGGAAGACGACATGTTCTAAACCATGGCAAAAAAAATGATTTGCTTGCTGCTTGCGGCAAGCCTGATATTCCTCATTGGCTGCTTTGGGCGAACCGCTCAGGGCAGCCTCGCTGTGTATGGCATGACCTTCGACCTCGCTGATGCAAGCGACATCGAGGTGCACGATTTTCGTCTTGGCACGATTGACTTGATTGCATCGAACGGTGCGGTGGTGCAAGGACCCCTCGCAGGCATCATCGCGCTGCCGGACGCACAACAGCCGCGCCCGCTGGTGGTGATCCTGCATGGTGCCACGATGATGGCGCACGAGAACATCAACGCGCGGGTGTATTCCGGCTTTGACTATCTTGTGGCGCAGCTGGCCGCCGAGGGCTATGTTGCCATGAGCATCAACGTCAACGCCAACTACGCCTTTGCGCTGGGCGAGTCGCGCTACCCCAACGGCTGGGCGTTTGACACCTTTGATGCGCACATCGCCGCACTGGCGCTGGCTAACACCGGCGAAGACGCAGGGCACGGCATCGACCTCACCGGTCGCATTGATCTTGAAGAGATTCACCTCATCGGGCATTCGCGCGGCGGAGACGTTGCCGCTCGGCTGGCACAGCGCGAACAGGAGGCTGACCGAGACCGCATTGCGTCCATCATTCACCTCGCCACGGCAGCGGGGACGTTTCATTTGCCACCGGATCACCACGACTTTGATCCCGATGCCGACCCCGCCGACTTCGCGCAACCGAACGTGCCCACGGCGTTCATCTTGCCGGAATATGACGGCGACATCAATTCTCTGGATGGACAGGGCTTGTTTGACGAAATCGTTGCGGATGCGCAACACCAGCACTTGGCTCACGTGGTGTTTTTGCGCGGCGCAGGGCACAATTTCTTCAACCGCGTGACCATCGTGGACGACCGAGCCAGCGAGCTCTCACACGCCAATGAGAATGACCAATCCACTTGGCTCAGCCGCGAAGCGCACGAGCGCTTCCTGTTGCACTATGCGGCGGCGTTTCTCGCCGTTGTGACTGGCCAGCGCGAGCCCTGGGGCACGTTCAATGCAAGCGAGCCGCAGCCCGCAACGCTCTTTGGCTTTGCGGCGACGGCATCCACGTATTTCCCCGGCACGCAGCCGTTGATGGGAACAACTGTGCCGATTCGCGAACACGGTACGGCCCAAGTCAACCATTTTGTGCAGAGCTTTCCCGCGCAGGCGGTGGGGCATGGGCTGTTCAATCACCCCGGCGTGCTCAGCAGCCGTGAGCGCCGCCTGCCGCTGCGCAACATCACTTGGGACAGCCGCAACAGCGCCGTTGCGTTTGAGCTTGTGCTTGATGACATCACGCAAGCCGCTGCGATTTCGCTCTTCGTTGGCGTGGACAGCTCGGACGCGCGCAACACCATGGGCGAGCACCAAAGCTTGAGCGTGGGGCTCACAGACACCCACGGCGCAGCGCAGTTTGTGACCATTCCTGTGGGCACAAGCGCGTTGTTCACGCATCGCGGCGAAGTGCTTGCGGTGCAGGGCTTCGGTGACATCTGGCTGGGTCACACGCCGCTGGGCGAGCTTCGCGTGCCGCTGCAGCATTTCGATGAAATTGATCTGCGCGCGGTGGCGCAACTCACGTTGCGGTTTGACCAAACCGGCACAGGCGCGGTGATGCTGGGCGGGGTTTATCTTGTATAAAAATTGAGGCTTCCTCAGCGCCGGGGAGTCTCATCCAAAACAATCAACGGATATCGCTTGGTGACGGGGCACGGGCGGTGGCTGTCTGCAAACACGCCGCGGCCGTTGTGCAGCACGGCAACCTCGTGTGTGCGCACGCTGCGGTTGAGCATCTCGTTTGCGCGTTGCAGCACCTGTTTGCGCCGTTTGTCGTGGCACTTGAGGAACGGCGGCATGCTTTGCCCGCGGGTCATGGTCAAAAAGTCGCACAGCATGTGGTCGCGCAGGGTTTCGTCATCTATGCCGGGTAGACTGCGCCAGTGCGCGTGCAGCTGCGTGGCGTAGTCATCAAGCGCCCTTGCGTGGTGCGGCGCAGCGTTGCCCATGCTGTGGAACAAACGCAGCGGCGACAGTTGCGTTGCCGCAAGCACGTAGTCAAGTGTGCGCAAAAATCGCCCTTGGTTGTAGGTGTGCTGCAGCGCGTTTTCTGCGGTGTTGAGCCATGCGAGCTCTTCTGCGCTCATCCACGGGCTGCGGAGGATTTCATAGGGCGGTTCGGCTGCATGCACCAGACCGAGCGCTTGCGCCTGGCTGCGCAGCTTGCTGCCGTGCAGCAGCTTCAAGAAGCCCAGCTGCAGCTTGTGCGCACCCAGCGCGTATGCACGGTTGAAACCCAGCTCAAACGTAGCGAGGGTCTCTTGCGGCAGCCCGGCGATTAAGTCCACGTGCACATGCATGTTGTCCGCGGCCACCAAGCGGCGGATGTTCTCTTCGGCGCGCACAAGATTAGTCTTGCGCTGCACGGCGGCTAGGGTGGGCGCATGGAAGCTTTGCAGCCCAATTTCCAGCTGAATGCGCCCCGGTGCGGCGCGTTGCAGCAGCGTGAGGCTTTGCTCGTCGAACAAGTCAGCCGCCACCTCAAAGTGGAAGCAGCACGCGCTATCGAGGCTCATCACGTGTGTCCAGATGTCGCAAGCGCGCTGTGCATTGGCGTTGAAGGTGCGATCCACAAACTTGATGGTGCGCGCGCCCGACCGCGCAAGCTGCGTGATCTGCTCTTTCGCCAAATCAAGGGGAACAAACTCTAGCGAGCTCTCGCCGGACAAGCAATAGCTGCAGCGAAAGGGACAGCCGCGCGACGTTTCGATGTAGGCAATGCGCCCGGCAAGCGTTGCGAAATACGCCTCGCTGTATGGATTGACTGGCGGTGGGCTGCCACTTGGGGCAGGGGAGTCGTCGCCCGACAGATTGTCCAGCAAGGCGGCAAAGCTGTGCTCACCTGCGCCGCAAATCACGTGGTCTGCGCCGTGGCTTAGCCAGTGCTGCGCGTTGCACGCGGCTTCCGGCCCGCCGAGCACAACCGTCAGCTTCGGCAGATGGCAGCGCAGCACAGCCAGCAGCTCCGGCAGCATGCCCGCGTTCCAGATGTAGGTGGAAATCCCCAGCACATCGGGAGCTTGCGCGATGACGCGTTGGGCGATGTCTGCACAGTGTTGGTTGATGGTTGCCTCCAGCACTTGCACGTCATGCGGTTGCCGAGCATGCGCAGCAACCCCGCTCGCAATTGCCCAAACGGCAAGCGAGGAGTGCACATATTTTGTGTTGATGGCAAGCAGCGTTACATTCATGTTACATAGTATAGCAGATTTTCGCGGGATTGTAAAGCGGCACTTGACAACGCCCGCAAAATCTGGTATACTATATTTCTCATGCGGAGGGCTACCGAAGTGGTCATAACGGGGCGGTCTTGAAAACCGTTAGGGCGCAAGCCCACGGGGGTTCGAATCCCTCGCCCTCCGCCAAAGCTTTCACTGCTCGAACCCCGGATGCCAGCATCTTCGTGCTTGCGTATGGGATTATCCTAGCGGTGAAAATAAGAACAACGAGCAGGCGCTAAGCCTGCTCATTATCTTTTAATGTTTTGCAC
>WQRM01000156.1 GCA_009786735.1 Oscillospiraceae bacterium
GGTTCAGCGGCGGCGGTCTCGCCAGTGCGGCGCATCACAGCCTTCACCCGCGCCACGATTTCCTTGGCATCAAAGGGCTTGGTCACGTAGTCATCCGCGCCCAGCTCTAGCCCCAGCACTTTGTCAAACACCTCGCCTTTGGCGGTGAGCATGATAATCGGCACAGCGGAGCTCTTGCGGATTTCGCGGCACACATCATGCCCGCTCATTTCGGGCAGCATGATGTCCAGCAGCACCAGCGCGGGGTTGTGCTGGGCAAAGGCCTCCACCGCGGCACGACCGTCGTGCGCCAGCACCGGGGTGTAGCCTTCTTTCTCTAGGTAGATTCGCAGCAATTCGCAGATGTTCATGTCGTCATCAACGACCAATATTTTTGTGGACATAAATCAGCCCTCCTTTTCTTCCCTTATTATAGCAGGTTTTGTGGCGCATTGCAAGCCTAAATGTGAACAGCGCAAAGAGTTTGCGGATTCGTCATGGACGGTTAATATTCGTGCTGCGAATTTTTTCAGCCAGCGGGCTTGCATTTGCGCCATAAATTTGTTATAATGGTACTTGTAGTATTGTATCGTGGGGGTGGCATGATGAAATTCACGCGCAAGCAGTGGGTGCTGGCGGGCTTGGTTGGGCTGTTGATTGCACGCAGCTTGGTCGGTCTCGGCTTCACCCTGTTCGACGGCGGCTTCACCGGCTGGACGTTGTGGAGCGTTTTCAGCACGCTGCTTATGCTGGCGTTTTACCTCAAGCTGGTGCTGCCGTGGCCAAAGCTGTCGCACCGCAAATGGCTGGGCTGGATATTGGGCATCATGTTCGTCAACAACCTTGCTGAATGGGCTTACCGTCAAATTTTTGCCCATCGTTACTTTGCAAGCGAAGCACCATTGACGCAAGCAGATTATTTCGTATCCATCACCGTTGCATCATCAATGCTTGTCACTCTCACTGTACTTAGTCCGTATTTCTGGCTGCTCATCAACACAATGCGCGGCAAAACAACGCACAAGGTTGCCACCATTGTCACGTTTGTGGCTCTCGGCTTATTCACGCTCACAATACTCGGTAACTTCTTCATGAGTAGGCTTGAATCCGAGTTTTTTCTGCCCCCAAATGTATGGGACTTCATTGCCATCGCCGAGGTGACCCTCTTCGCCATCGTGCTGCTCAAGCATCCCGTGTTGGCGCGCCCCATTCTAGCGCCCGAAGCCGAACCCACCCCCGAGGAGGTGCCCGCATGAAATTCACGCGCAAGCAGTGGGTGCTGGCTGGCTTGGTTGGGCTGTTGATTGCCTGGACGCTCGTGCATAGCATCCTGTTTGCCGGCAGGTTCACCGTGCTAAACGTGTTGACCCATTTGCGCTGGTTGGTTTATATTGCGTTTTTGCTCAAGCTGATCTTTCCATTTCCTGCGCCGCACCGCAAATGGTTAGCCATATTATTGGGTGCATGGGTTGCACTGGGGCTGACCGTGCAAGTTGGGCTAATGTCTATGGAGTTTATCCCTTTGGTTGACTTGCCCGCTTTGCTTGACCTCACCATTTTGAGCCCGTTCTTTTGGGTGTTCATTGCCACGCTGCGCAAACAACGCACGCATCGAATCGCCACCTATTTTGTTTTGGCTGCTATTGTGGTGCAAATCGTAAACATCCCGGTGGCAATCGCGACACATGCATTAGACTACCGACGTTATCAATGGCTATATGAGTTTCATCTGGATGATCCAGAACGTTTCGCCGCACCCATTGCGCCCACGCCTCCTAACACTGTGCTCACGATATTCGCCATTTTGGCGTTGATTGCACTGTTTATCGTGCTGCTCAAACACCCCGTGCTCAGATACCCCATTCTATCCAAGGAGAACACCTGCCGTATGCAAATTTCATTCAAAAAAACCACCAGCCCCAAAACCAAGCCCGACCCCGAGTTCCTCGGCTTCGGCAACTACTTCACCGACCACATGTTCCTCATGAACTATCGTGACGACAAAGGCTGGCACAACCCGCGCATCGTGCCCTATGCCCGCTTTGAGCTCGACCCCGCTGCCATGTGCCTGCACTATGGTCAGGAGGTCTTCGAGGGCATGAAGGCGTACCACGGCAGCGACAAGAAAGTGCGACTGTTCCGCCCGCTGGAGAACATCCGCCGCCTCAACGCATCCAGCGACCGCCTGTGCATCCCCCAGCTGGACGAAGACTTCACCCTGCACGCCATTGAAGAACTCGTGAACGTTGACCGCGACTGGATTCCCACCGCCGACGGCACATCGCTGTATATCCGCCCATTCATCGTCGCCACTGACCCATTCTTGGGCGTGCGCGCGGGCAGCGAGTACACCTTCGCGGTGATTCTCAGCCCCGTGGGCGCATACTACCCCGAGGGGCTTGCCCCCGTGAAGATTTTCGTGGAGCAAGACTACGTGCGTGCCGTGCAAGGCGGCACGGGTGCTGCCAAAGCCGGCGGGAACTACGCCGCCACGCTCAAGGCGCAGCAAGCCGCCAAGGACAATGGCTGCGCACAAGTGCTGTGGCTAGACGGCATTGAGCGCAAGTTCATTGAGGAAGTCGGCACGTCCAACGCATTTTTCGCCATCGGCGATGAGATTATTACCCCTGCGCTTTCGGGCAGCATCTTGCCGGGCATCACGCGCAAAAGCTGCATCGAGCTGCTGCGCGCCAATGGCTACACCGTGGCCGAACGCGCCATCGCCCTGGAGGAAGTGTTAGCCGCCGCGAAAGCGGGCACACTGAAAGAAGCCTT
Organism: Oscillospiraceae bacterium; assembly: GCA_009786735.1. Classification (GTDB taxonomy): domain Bacteria; phylum Bacillota; class Clostridia; order Oscillospirales; family Acutalibacteraceae; genus WRMQ01. The sequence goes on from WQRM01000156.1 coordinate 2,755, forward strand.
CGCCACCGGCACCGCCGCCGTGATTTCGCCCATGGGTGCGCTGCGTTGCGGCGACGAAGAACACATCATCAACAACAACGAAACCGGCGAGATTGCCCAGTGGCTCTACAACGAGCTCACGGGCATCCAATGGGGGCGTGTGACGGATGTGTTCGGCTGGACGAAGGAGATATAGCCCCATGCCAACCTTCAACGCCTTCCAACTCAAGTGGATTGCCATCGTCGGCATGGTGCTCAACCACATCTCCATCGCGTTTGACGGTGTCATCCCCCACTGGATTGATGTCCCCATCTTCGCCGCTGGCGGACTCACCTTTCCCATCATGGCATACTTCGCCGTGGAGGGCTATCGCCACACCCGCAGCCTGGAGCAATACACCGGTCGCCTGGCGCTGTTCGGCGCAATCGCCATTCCCTTTCATGCGCTGGTATTCAGCGGCTGGGGGCTCAACATCATGTTCACCATCATCGTGGGGCTCTTCTGCTTGTGGCTGCACGACAAAATGGCGAAGATGCGCTGGCAATTCTGGGTGCTGTTTGCGGGACTCATGGGTCTCATGAGTTGGCAACCTGTGCACTTTGATTGGTCGGTCATTGGTGTGCTGATGATTGTGTTGGCGCACGTCATCCCGCACGAAACCGCTCGCCGCGTGGCACCACCGCTCATCGCAGCAGGCGCGTGGCTTTTGCCCATGATGTCAGACTTCGACCTCGCTTCGGTGTCGATCTTCACGTTGGTGTTCGCGCTGGGCTGTGTCGTTGCCGCCGGACTGCTGTATCTTTACAACGGCGAGCGCGGCAAACGCATGAAATGGGCGTTCTACATCGCCTACCCCGCGCACTTGGCCGCCATCGGCTTGGTTGCGCTTGCGATGGATCTCGTTCACCTGCCGCCGCTGCCCGGCTTCCTGTCTTTCCTACCTTGGCTATAATACTATCACGATAAAGGAGATTCCCATGCTCAAACTCAACGCCTTTCAACTCAAGTGGATCGCCATCGTTGGCATGATCCTCAACCACATGGTCATTTCTTGGTGGAGCATCATCCCCACATGGCTGGCCATACCCATGTATGCCGCCGGTGGGCTCACTTTCCCCATCATGGCCTATTT
>WQRM01000157.1 GCA_009786735.1 Oscillospiraceae bacterium
CGCGATAGGCTTGCTCAAGCCCGGCAGACAGCGTGCCGTTCTTCACCCACCGCCCGTTGAGAAAAAAATACTGCGCACTGCGGTTGGCACGCGCGGCGCTCGGCTTGCACACAAAGCCGGTGATGGCAATGTTAGGCATCCCGGGCGGCGCGCCCGCCGCCCCTACACTTGCCTCAATCAAACTTTCCGCAAAGGGCTTGCCCAGCACCGCACGCACCGCGCTGGCGGGATTCCCGTCACCCGGCGTGGCGAAACTCTGCTTGCCCTGACGGATGAACGTGATGGCGACTTCGGGTCTTGCAAGCGCCAGTTTTTCCACCACAGCGCCAACCAGATTGCCCTCGCCCATGTCGGTCTTGAGGAACTTTTGCCGCGCCGGTGTGTTGAAGAACAAGTCCCGCACGATAATCGTCGTGCCCTGCGGGCAGCCCGCGTCGTCCAGCGACACTTCCTCGCTCGCCTCAATCACATAGCACTGACCCAGCTCATCCTGCGCGCGGCGGCTGAGCACCTGCACCCGCGCCACTGCGGCGATGCTGGGCAGTGCCTCACCACGAAATCCCAGCGTCAGAATGCTGTCGAGGTCGTCTGCGGTGCTCACTTTGCTCGTGGCATGCGTGAGAAACGCCGTGCGCATGTCGTCACGCGCGATGCCGCCGCCGTTGTCCGCCACCCGGATATACTCCACCCCGCCGCTGCGAATTTCCACCGTGATGGCGGTCGCACCGGCATCAAGCGCATTTTCGCACAGCTCTTTGACCACACTGGCCGGGCGTTCAACCACTTCACCGGCGGCGATCAGGTCAGCCACATGCTTGGGCAGGACTTGGATGGGCATCGGTTACCTCGTTGTGTTGTTGTTTTTGACCCCCACCGCCCTGCGGGCACCTCCCCCAAGGGGGAGGCATCAGCCAGGCGGGTTGATTTTGTTAACAATATTTTTCAAGCTGACAAAATTGCGAAATAAAATCAGCGCAGAGCCTCTGTGCCTCCCCCTTGGTGAACCACCCCACGAAACAAGTTTCGCGGGGACCCCGGCGGGAGGTGGCGCGAATGCGCCGGTGGGGGCTCACCCCCGCGCCCGCGCCACAAACCCATGCAGCATCGTCAGCGCCTCAATCGGCGTAAGGGTATCCACGTCAACATGCTTGAGCTCGCGGAGCAACGCCGCGTTGTGCATGTCATGTATCGGCCTTTCGGCATGTTGCTCAACAGGCAATTGCGCATTGGGCATTGCGCATTGCGCATTGTTTTCAAGCTCCGCGAGAATCACCTTCGCGCGCCGCACCACACCGCTCGGCACACCGGCGAGTTTTGCCACTTCCACGCCAAAGCTGCCGTCGGCCGCGCCGCGCACCACCCTGCGCAAAAACGTGATTTCATCCCCGCGCTTCTTCACCGCAACGGCAAAGTTTTGCACGCCGGGCAGCTCGTTTTCAAGCGCGGTCAGCTCGTGATAATGCGTGGCGAACAGCGCTTTGCTCTGCTGCTTTTGCACGGTATGCTCCAGCACCGCGCGGGCGATGGCCATGCCGTCGTAGGTCGAAGTGCCGCGCCCGATTTCATCAAAGATGATCAAGCTTTGCGCGGTCGCCTGCTGCAAAATCGCAGCCACCTCCGCCATTTCCACCATGAAGGTGCTTTGCCCGGCAGCGAGGTCGTCGCTGGCACCCACGCGGGTGAAGATGGCATCGCACAGGCCGATGGTCGCCCGCTCGGCGGGCACAAAGCTGCCCACCTGCGCCATCAGCGTAATCAACGCCACTTGCCGCATGTACGTGGACTTACCCGCCATGTTCGGCCCGGTAATCACCATGCAGCGCGCGTTGCCGCCAAGCTGGGTATTGTTGCTCACAAAAGGTTGTGCGCCGTCGAGCATGCGCTCCACCACAGGGTGGCGACCCTCAATGATGTCGAGTTCGTCGCCCACGGTAATTTCGGGCTTGCAGTAGCCATAATTCACCGCGCAATCCGCGAAGCTGCACAGCACATCAAGCGCCGCAACCGCGCCTGCGGTCTGGTGCACACGCCGATGATTCGCCGCAATTTCCTCGCGCAGCTGCGTGAAGATTTCAAGCTCCAGCTTGGCAGCGCGTTCGCCCGCGCCCAGCACTTTGGCCTCCAAGTCTTTGAGCTCCTGGGTGATGTAGCGCTCGCAGTTCGCGAGTGTTTGCTTGCGTATGTAATGGTCGGGCACGGCATCTTTGTGCGCGTTGCTCACCTCAATGTAGTAGCCGAACACGCGGTTGTAACCCACCTTGAGCTTCTTGACGCCGGTGCGCTCCTGCTCAGCAGTTTGGATGTCTGCCAGGGCATCTTGCCCGCCGGCTTGTGCCGCCCGCAACTCGTCGAGCTCCGCGCAATAGCCCGGGCGAATCATGCCGCCTTCGCGCGTGGTGAAGGGCGGCTCGTCCACGATGGTTTGGTCCAGCAGCGCATGCAAATCGGCGCAAGCGTCCATCTGCGCGGCAAGGTTTCGCAGATAGTCACCCCGTGCGGGCGCAAGTGTCGCCTTGATGTCCGGCAGCAGGGCAAGGCAGGTGCAAATCGCCCGCAACTGCCGCGCGTTTGCGGATTGATACACCACCCGCGCCATCAAGCGTTCGAGGTCGTGCATGCCCTGCAGGGTGTCCATGAGATCCAAGCGCATGTTGGTTTCGTCGGCAAGCTCTTGCACGGCAGATTGCCGCCGTGTGATGCGCGCCAAGTGTGTGAGCGGACGCTCCAGCCATGCGCGCAGCAGACGCTTGCCCATGGCGCTCTTCGTTTTGTCGAGCACCCAAAGCAGCGTGCCTTTTTTGTCCCGCGTGCGCTGGGTTTCGCACAGCTCAAGGTTGCGGCGCGACGATGCGTCAAGCCGCATGTGGTGCCGGTCGCTGAAGCTCTCCACCACGCGAATAGAGCTGCGTTCGGTCTTTTGTGCATGCCGAAGATAGTGCAACGCCGCGCCCAATGCGCGTGTTTCAAACTCATCTTCCGGCACGGTAAGTCCCGCCGCCGCCACTTCATCCTGCGCCAGCGCAATGCCAAAATACGCCTCGTCGTAGGGCTCTGGCTGCACCTTGCAGCGCGTGCGCAAAAACTCGGTGATGCGACCACTTTGCGCCGCCAGTGGCGACAACAGCACCTCGGTGGGCATGAACTTTGCCAGCTCGTTAATCACCTGCACCGGCAGATGCTTGCCGTTAATTTGCGTGACCTCCGCGGTGCCGGTGGAGATGTCGCAAAAGCACAGCCCCGCGCCGTCTTGCGTGAGCAGCACGGCGGCGAGGTAGTTATTTCGGCTTTCGTCAAGCATCTCGCTTTCGATGACTGTGCCGGGCGAAATCACCCGCACGACCTCGCGCCTAACTAGGCCCTTGGCGGCGGCGGGGTCTTCGGTTTGCTCGCAGATGGCAAGCTTGAAGCCCTTCGCCACCAGCTTTGCGATGTAACCCTCCGCCGCATGATACGGCACGCCGCACATGGGCGCGCGCTCCGGCAAACCGCAGTCGCGCCCGGTGAGCGTGATGTCCAGCTCGCGTGACACGGTGACGGCATCGTCGAAAAACATCTCATAGAAGTCGCCCAAACGGTATAACAAAATCGCATCCGGGTTTTGCTGCCGAATGTCATGCCACTGCCGCATCATGGGGGTGAGTAATTCATAATTCATAATTCATAATTCTATAGTGAGTAGTGGTTAGTGATTAGTGATTGTGTTCGAGGTCTGTGCGATGTTCATGCACTACCCACTATTCACTAATCACTATTCACTAGACTAGTGGCATCCGCCGCAGCCACCGCCGCTGCCGCAGCCGCCTC
>WQRM01000158.1 GCA_009786735.1 Oscillospiraceae bacterium
TTTTGGGACATGGCGTATAAGCAGCAGATGTCGTATTAGGGGGGGGGGCATGCAACTGGGTGAACGCATTATTGTCATGGGCAACAGCGGCAGCGGCAAAAGCACTTTTGCCCGCCAATTAGGCGAACGTTTCAGCTTGCCCGTGGTGCACATGGACACCATCTGGTGGATGCCCGGTTGGGTGAGCCGCCCGATTGATGAAGTTTATGCCATGCATGCCGCCGCGATAGCCGAACCCGCTTGGGTGCTCGAAGGCAATTTCTCGGCAAAACCAACACAAGCGCTTGATGAACGCCTCGCGCGTGCGGATTGCGTGATTTTCATTGACATCAACCGCCTCACGTGTCTGTACCGCGCGTGCAAACGGCGTGTGATGTTTTCCCGAAAGACTCGTCCTTGCATGACCGAGGGCTGCAGCGAGCGCATCACTTGGTGGCTGGTGAAGTGGATTTGGGGCTACCCACGCCGTGCACGCAGTGGAATCTTGGCGTGGCTGGGTGAAATCCTGCCGCCCAAGCAAGTGCTTCACCTGAAGGGGCAGCGTGCGGTGAAGAATTTTTTGCGGGAGTTGGACAAAAACCATTAATCTTGATAGGAGAGTATCGCCATGCAAACCATTGCCTTTCGCCTTGCCACAGGAGACCGGAACTACGGCGAAGTTTATCTGCCCGATGCGTTCACCGGCAAGCTGCCCGTGATGATTCACTGCCATGGCGGCGGCATGGGCGCGTATGGCAACTTGGGCGGCTCGCGTGCGTTAATGCGTGACGTTGGGCTGGCTCGCGGCATGGCATCGGTGATGTTTGACTGCTTTGCGGCGGGCAAAACCGGCGGTGATTACGGCAAAATGACCTACGCTCGCTGGGTGCAGAACCTCAGCGATGTCATCGACTGGCTTGCCGCGCAGGACTACGTTGACGCGACGCGCGTTTGCGTGGTGGGCTACAGCTGCGGCTCAACGGTTGCCCTGCGCGCGGCGGCGGATTACCCCGAAAAACTGCGCTGCGTGTGCTGCATCGCCACCTGCGCCACGGTGCACATTGGCATGTGGGGGCAGGGCGGCGCGGCAAAGTGCTTGGTGGATAACCTCGACGCGCTGCTCGCAGGCGAACGCCGCGCGCTGTTTGGCGTGGAATTTGAGAAAGAATTTTTCCTCGACGATGTGTCCAACGCGCCGGTGCATGCGCTGCTGGAGCAAAAAGTGGCTTGCCCGGTGCTCTTTTTGCAGGGGCTGCAAGACAACGCGTTCCGTTGTGCAGATGCACGGCTGGCGCACGACCTCATGCGCCGCAAAGGTTTGCCCGGCACGCTGATTGAATACCCCGAAGGCGGGCACGGCCTAGACGAAGACGGCGTGGCCGAGCAAGCAACGGCGGATTTTTACGCATGGCTGGAAGAAATCGAATATTAAGGGGAGCGACATGCAAAACACCCAACTGTTCACCGGCAAGGCGCAGGCTTATGCCGCCGCCCGCCCGAGCTATCCCGCCGCGGCGCTTGACTACATCGCAAGCTTGTTGCCGCCTGATGCCGTCATCGCGGACATCGGCGCAGGCACGGGAAAGTTCACGCAGCTGCTCGCTGAACGCGGCTACACCGTGCACGCCGTTGAGCCAAACGAAGACATGCTCGCCCAGCTGCAGCCACACGCGAACATCACCGCGCACCATGCCGCTGCGGAAGCCACCGGTCTGCCCGCACACAGCGTGGATGCCATCACCGTGGCGCAAGCGCTGCACTGGTTCGACCTCACGGCGTTCACCGCCGAGTGCAAGCGTATCGCGAAGCCCGGCGCGCAGGTGATTGCCATCTACAACAACACGCCCAGCGGCACGAGCATTGCATACAGCACATGGGCAACAGACGATTTCTTCACCAGCCCCACCGTGCGTGAGTTCGCCAATCCCATCGACTACACGCGCGAACGATGGGCGATCTATCGCACCTCGCATTCATATGACCCACGCCCCGGCGACCCGGACTTCGCCGCACACATGGCCGAAGTGCACGCCCAGTTTGACCGCGACAGCGTGAACGGCTTGCTGCGCAAAGAAGTGGTCACGCAAGTGCATCACCACCACCTGCGGTGGGGCTCCTCGCTTCGCGGCAACACCTGAACATATTGAGGGAATTTCATGCAAATCCACACCTTTCAAACCGGCTTTAATTATAGCCAAGACGGCCCCGGCAACCGCCTGGTGCTGCACTTGCAAGGCTGCAACATGCGCTGCCCATGGTGCGCGAACCCCGAAGGGATGAAACCCCCTTCTTTAGAAGGCAGGGGGGTGCTTGAACTGGTGCAGCAAGCAATACGCTGCAAGCCCATGTTTTTTGACGGCGGCGGGGTCACGCTCACCGGCGGCGAGCCCACCGTGCAGTTCGATGCCACCGCCGAACTGCTGCGCGAGCTGCAAGCTGCGGGCATCCACACTTGCATTGAAACCAACGGCACGCACCCGCGCCTGCCGGAGCTCTACCCACACATCGATCACTTGATTATCGACTTCAAACACCCGCACGACGACGCGCACCGGCGGCTCACGGGGCTCGGCAACGCGCAGATCAAGCGCAACATCGAGGCCGCGCAACATCGGCAGCTGCAGGTGCGGTTGATCCTGCTGCATGGGCACAACACGCACTTAGCGCAAGATTACATCGACTTTTTCACGCCGCTCAACACCGCGCACATGACCTTTGAGTTGCTGCCCTACCACGAGTTTGGGCGCGACAAATGGGACAACTACGCCTTTGCATCCGCCTTTGTGCCCGAGGATGTTTTGCTGGCGTTTAAACAAGCACTTACACAAGCCAACCTTAAGGAGATAAGCACATGAACAACGCGCAAATCACCAACATGGCCAAAGATTTATTCCGCGAAGAACGCGCTCGCACGCGGCTGGACGGCTGGTTCTTCATCAAGCAGCTGCAACGCCGCTGCAATGAGGACTTCGCCGACCTGTCGCCGCAGCTGCGCGCCGCCGAAACCCTCAAGGCCGTCGCGCGTGAGCTACCGCTTTGCATCAGCAAAAACGCCGTGTTCGCAGGCACGCAACGCGATGCCTTTGCCCGCAGCTATGCGCTGATTAACCCGAGCTTTGAGGTGGAAAGCTTCGCGGGCTACTGCGACCCCACCGCGGTGTTTGGCGACATCACGCCCGGCGAGGGCATCACGCAGCAAGCCATTGACGATGCCCGTGCCTACGAACAGCAGGGGAGCTATGCCAAGGCGCTGGGCGAAGTCTATGCCGACGTGGAAAACCTCACCGGTGAAGTGGTCTTCTTTGTGGAGCAGGTGACGGGGCACTTGATTCCCGATTTCCGCCCCATGCTGGAGCACGGCGTGCTCGCCGTCGCAGAAAAAACGCGCAATCCCGCCCTCAAAGCCGCCCTGGAAGCCGCCACCATCTTGGCTGGGCGTTACGCCGAAATCGCGCGCAAGCAGGGGCAGGGCAAGCTCGCGCAAGTGCTTGAACGCGTGCCGCGCCATGGCGCACGCACCCTGCGCGAAGCCATGCAGAGCTACATCCTGCTGTGGCAAGTGATGTGCCTGGAGCAAGCGCCAAACCCCTTCGCGTTTTCGGTGGGCAATGCCGACCGCGTGTTCGAGCCCTACCGTGCTGCCGAACAGCTCGACCGCGACTCGGCCGCGGCACTGCTCAAGCACTTGCTGGTGTTCTTCAACGTGGGTGACCGCAGCTGGGCGATTTCGCAAAACCTC
>WQRM01000159.1 GCA_009786735.1 Oscillospiraceae bacterium
GGTTTGCCGCCGCGGTTGCCGCCACGCCCGACCACACGCAGTCGTTCAACCATGTTACGGCACTGCGTGACCGCCTGGTGGCAGGGCTACAGCGCATGCCTGGCGTGTTCATCAACTCCCCGCCGGATGCGTTGCCGTATCTCACCAACATTTCGGTGCCCGGCTTGCCCAGCGAAGTGATGATCAACTTCCTCACCGAGCGCAACGTGCATGTGTCGTCGGGTTCGGCCTGCGCGAAGGGCGCGAAAAGCCGCGTGCTGCAAGCGATGAATCTGCCCGACAGCCACGTGACCAGCGCGCTGCGCATCAGCTTGTCGCGCTTGACCAAGTGGGAAGAAATCGACGCGCTGCTCTACGCCTTGGCAGAGGCAATGGCAACGCTACTCAGAAGGTAAATCAAGGGCGGCATAATCGCCGCCCCTACATACAACCAAAGAAAGAAATCACATGACAGAAATTCTTCTCATCAAAGCCGGCGAGCTGGTGCTCAAGGGCAACAACCGCCGCACCTTCGAGCAACAACTCGTGCGCAACCTGCGCCATGCGCTCGAACCGTTTGGTCAATGGCAGTTTAGCCTGCAGCAGTCCACGTTGCAGGTCATTCCTGCCAACCGCCACATGGACATGCACCGTGCCGCCGCACGGGTTGGACAAGTCTTTGGCATCGCGGGCTACAGCCGTGCGCTGCGCCTGCCCAAAAGCATGGACGATATCCTCGCCAACTGTGCGTCTTATCTGGACGAGCAGCTCGTGGGTGCGCGCACCTTTAAGTGCGAAGCCAAGCGCTCGGACAAAACCTTTGCGCTGAACTCGCCGCAAATCTGCGCCAAAGTGGGCGAGCAACTGCTCAACGCTTTTCCTCACCTTAAAGTAGACGTGCACAAGCCCGACCTGACCGTGAACATCGAAGTGCGCGACCAATATGCGTTCATCCATGCCAACCAGCTGCGCGGCGCGGGCGGCTTGCCCGTGGGCACAGCAGGCGATGCCGCCATCCTCATCAGCGGCGGAATCGACAGCCCCGTTGCCGCCTGGATGATGGCACGGCGCGGCTTGCGCTTGGCGGCCATTCACTTTGCCAGCCCGCCCTACACCAGCCAGCGCGCCGAGGAAAAAGTGCACAAGCTTCTCGGTCAAGTGGCGGGCTACAGCGGACGCATTCGCCTGTTCGTCGTGCCCTTCACGGCCATTCAAGAGCAAATCAAAACCCGCTGCCCCGAGGAGCTGTTCACCCTCATCATGCGCCGCGTGATGATGCAAGTGGCGGAAACCATCGCCCGGCGCGAGAATTGCGGTGCGCTCATCACCGGCGAAAGCTTGGGTCAAGTGGCCAGCCAAACGCTGGAAGCTCTCGCTTGCACCGATGCCGCCACCGGCATGCCGGTTTTCCGTCCGCTCATTGGCATGGACAAAGACGAAGCCGTGCAAATCGCCCGCCAAATCGGCACGTTCGACATCTCCATCCTGCCCTACGAGGACTGCTGCACGGTCTTCACGCCGCGCCGTCCGCGCACGCGCCCCAAACTTTCTTTGGTTGAACAAGCAGAATTGGCGCTCGACTTGGATACAATGATAGATGAAGCCGTGGCGAACACGAAGTACATGGCGATTGATGGGGCGTGACCCCACCGGCGCATTCGCGCCACCTCCCCCACGGGGGAGGCACAGAACGGCTGCGTTGTTTTAACGTAGTGATTTTCCAACTTGAAAATATCTTATTAAAATCAACCCGCTTGCTTGAAGCCTCCCCCCGTGGGGCGTGACGGTGGGGGTAAAGGAGGGAAGCCCATGCAAATTTGCGAGATCATCAACGTTGGCACGGAGCTGCTGTTGGGCGAGATCCTCAACACCAACGCGCAGTTTTTGTGCCGAGAGCTGGCAGCGATGGGCATCTCCGTGCAGCGAGTGAACACCGTGGGCGACAACCCTCACCGCCTGCGCGAAGACTTTTTGCATGCGCTTTCTCGCAGCGACATTGTGCTGCTCACCGGCGGGCTTGGCCCCACGCAAGATGATTTAACGAAAGAAGTCGTTGCCGAAGCACTCACCCTGCCGCTGGAAGAAGATGCCAAGCAAATGCAATGCATCAAGGATTTCTTCGCGGTGCGTGGGCTGCCGTTTAGCCAAAACAACCGCAAGCAAGCCATGGTGCCACACGGCTGCACGGTGCTATATAACGAAAACGGCACAGCGCCGGGGATATATATCGAAACGGGTGAGAAAGTCATTGTGCTACTTCCCGGTCCGCCGCATGAGCTGCAGCACATGTTTGCCCATGCGCTGGCGCCGTTGCTGCAACAGCGCGGTGAGGGCGTGATTGTGTCGCACCACCTGCGCACGATGGGCATTGGAGAAGGTCGCATGGCGGAGCTGTGCAACGACTTTTTAGACAGTACAAACCCCACCGTTGCGCCCTATGCGAAAGATGGCGAAGCCTACTTGCGTGTGAGCGCTGCGGCTTCCACAAAATCCCAGGCGGAGGACATGTGTGACTGCACGATAAAAAAATTGCAAAAAGTGTTAGGAAATTACGCCTACTCCATCGACAAACCATTAGAGCGAGTTGTGCTTGAGCTTTTGCATGCACAAAACAAGACCCTCGCCATCGCGGAATCCTGCACCGGCGGCGGCATTTGCAAGCAGCTGACCGACCTGCCTGGCGCATCGCGCGTGTTCGGCTGGGGCGTGGTGACTTACGCCGACGAAGCCAAGCAAAATTTGCTGAATGTTTCACGTGAAACAATTTCCAGTGTTGGTGCAGTGAGCGCCGAATGTGCGCAGGAGATGGCGCGGGGCATGCTTGCGCGTTCGGGTGCGGACGTGGCACTTGCGGTCACCGGCATGGCAAGCCCGGCGGACGACACCGAAAAACCCGCAGGGTTAATCTTCCTGCATGCCACCGACGGCACGCAGCACAAATCGCTCAAGCTTGAAACCGGTCGCAGCGACCGCGCCTATAACCGCAGCGTGGCGACCAAGCAAGCACTTGACTTAGTACGACAACTTTTGATGATATAGAGGAGGTAAAAGTATGAACGACAACTCATGGGATCTGCCCGAATCGCAAGAAGCAATCGAGGCCACCGAAGCGGTGTGCAATGGCGGACGCAAGCGCAAGACCTTCTTTGAGCAGCACATGTTCCCGCTCAAAGGAGACAGCCCCAAAGAGCGTCGGCGCAAAATCCTGTTTGATCTGTTTGCGCTCGTTGCGGTGGGCGCACTGGCTTTCCTCGTCGTTTGGGCGGGGGTGCTGCCGTTTGTGCATTGGCTTCATGAGCGCGATCTGCCCGGACTCCGACCTGAGGCGGTTTACGGCTATGAGTGCCGCATTTGCAGCACGCCCTGGGTTGACGAGGCGGAGTATTGCGCGTTTTGTGCCGAGCATCTGTCGCCCGATGACCCCGACCATCCGGACAATCTTCCCGAGGCGGGCTATCGCTATGAGATTTCGCCGCGGGTGCGCATTGGTCGCTATTCATTTGAGGAGCTGCATGCCATCAACCCCAACGTGGTGGCTTGGCTTGAAGTGCCCGGCGCAGACATCAGCCTGCCGGTGACGCAAGCGCACGACAACGAGCATTATGTTCACCGCAACTTGCGAGGACAACCATCGCGCCACGGCAACCCGTTTTTTGACTTCCGCAACCGTGTG
>WQRM01000160.1 GCA_009786735.1 Oscillospiraceae bacterium
CTGGCAAAGGCATCGCTGATTAATCACCCGCCTGCGTTTGTCATGCCGCCGCAAGCCGATGCCAGCACTGGCATCATCGCCCAAAACTTTGACTTGAACCAGCTCAAAGCCGCCGCCCGCGCGCACCACTGCACCATCTCGGAGTTCATGCTCGCGCACATCTTCATGGCGCACACCAGCTACCGCGCCGCCGCAGGCAGCGAGCTGCCCATCACCGCCATGCTGCCCATCGACTTCCGCTCGTTCTTCCCCATGAGCACCGTGCGCAACTTCGTGGGCTTCGAGGTCATCGCCATGCCCGAAACCGAGCAGTTGAGCGATGTGATTGCCGGGCTGCACACGCAGTTTGCGGGCATCAACCGCGACTTCGTGCAGGCCAGCATCAACGAGATGCAAGGGCTCATCAACATCAGCCGCTGCGTGCCCTTCGCGCTGAAAAAAGCAGTGATGCGCCTCGGCGAGCGCGTTGGCGGCAAGGGACTCACCACCGTGTTCTCGAATCTGGGCAAAATCAGCCTGCCGCCCGAGGTCGAGCAGCAACTGCACAACCTCGAGTTCGTCATCGACCTCGAAGCGTCGAGCTCATGTTTTTCGTGCGTCACCGCAGGCGATGTGCTCACGCTGACCGTCAGCACTGCCTCGCCGCAAGTGGAAGAACTTGCGCACGAAGTCATGCGCAGGCTTGGGGCTTGAGCCGCAAGTCGCTCTGCGAGCCTTCCTCAGTCACGCGCGGCGCGTGCCAGCTCCTTCTAGAAGAAGGAGCCAAAGATTAAGCGGCGAACGACATCGAAACTTGAAGCAGCAAGCCCCTAGGCTCCTTCCTCTGGAAGGAGCTGTCGCCTCGGGCGACTGAGGAAGGCGTGCGACGCACAACTCACCACCATTGGCCGCCACACTCACCCTTGACCACCACCAAGAACTGTGATATAATAGACGCTAGACGTTAGATTTTAGATGCTAGATGATTAACGCACAGCGAAGCGACAAAGCCCCACCGCAGGTGGCGCACAGCGAAGCGACTTGCTCGCCGCAGGTGGCGCACGCGAAGCGACTTAAAGGGAGGTTCACTATGACCATCCACATCCAAAACCCATACCAAGATGTTGTGTGGGGTCAGTGGGGCGCATACCTCGCGCAGCTGCATTGCCACTCCAACGCAGGCGACGGCAACGAGCGCTACGCCGACGTCATCGAGGAACACTACAAAGCAGGCTACGATGTTCTCGCCATGAGCGAGCACGGCGTAGTGTGCCGCGGCTGGGTGGGGCGACCAAACCACCTGCCGGTGATGAACTGGCTGCAACAAAAGGTCAACAAAGGCGAGGGCAAGCCCCCGCAAGGCTTAACCCGTGAACGCTTCAACGAAATCACCAGCGGAGCTGACCGCCAAGGCCGCGGCATGACGCGCGTGCCCGATGCAGTTGAGCAAAACATGACATCGCTGAACAAAGCCCATGTGGTCAGCTGGTTTGCAGACTGGGGCAACGCCTGGTTGGGCGGCTCGTGGGACTACACGAACTCGGTGCGCGGCGTGCACCGTGCAGGCGGCGTGACTGTCATCGCGCATTATGCCGACAGTTGCGGCTTTCGCAAGCCTCCCCTGCCCGAAGCCTTCGCCGGCAAACATGAATACTACATCTGGAAAATCCAGCGCCTGTTTGAGAAATACCCCAGCCTGCTGGGCATCGAAATCCCCGAAGCCGCCGACCGCAAGCTCTGGGACATCCTCCTCAACCATCTCGCCCCCACCGGGCGCAACATCACCGCCATCCAAACCAGCGACTTGCATAAGTTCGACCGCATCATGCGCGGCTACACCTGGATGCTCATGCCCGAAAACAAGCCTGAACACCTGCACCCATGCCTAGAAAGCGGTGCGGTGCTCGCGGGCGGTTGCTTCATTGAGAAGAAAGAGGAAATCGACCGCTGGAAGCGCGTGCTGCCGGACTATCCCTTTGAGATGGAGCACGCCTGGTGGGCAGACAAAACCGCCCCCAAGCCCATCGTCACCGATGTTCGCGTGCTCGGCAACACCATCACCCTCGCCCATGAGAACGCGTTGGGTGTGCAGTGGATTAGCGCAGGCGAGCAAGTCGGCATGGGCGATAGCATCGACCTTGAGGCTGTGCATGCGGCAGGCAAGCTGGGCAGTTATGTCCGCGCGGAGCTGTTCGGCGAAGGTGGACTGCTGTGCACGCAAGCCTTCCTGCTGCGCTACGACGGCATGCCTGCGCCCACGCTCACGCCCAAGGGCTTTTTCGACTGGGGCATCATCCATGCCGTGCTGCGCGTCATCTTCTTTTGGCCGGTGGGCAAGCTCACCGACTGGCTGCACCGGGTGATACATAAGAAGACGGAGTGAGCAACTGCGGTGGGGCTTCGTAAAAATCCCGGACGGATTCGCATCCACCCGAAATCCTAATACTACCATATTATCGCCCGGACGGATTCGCATCCGCCCGAAGTAAAATCATTCACACGAGGTAACTACCATGTCCATCGACCGCATTCGCGCATTCAGCCAAGCCTTCGGACCACCCGGCTTTGAGGACGACGTGCTCGCCCTCGCGCAGCAACACGCGCCGCCGGGCTGCATCACGCAGCGTGATAGCCTACTCAATTTTTACCTGCAACAGCCACCCACGCAAGGTCTGCCCACGCTGATGCTCGACGCACACAGCGACGAAGTGGGGCTGATGGTGCGTGCCATCAAAAGCGACGGCAGCATCGTCTGCACCGCGCTCGGCGGCTGGGTAGCCTCGGCGTTGGTGGGGCAACGCATGCTCGTGCAAACACGCACCGGCGAGCGCATCACCGGCGTAATTGCCGCCAAACCCCCGCACCACGGCAAAGAAGAGCCCGCCACCATCGATCAGCTTGTGCTGGACGTTGGGGCGAGCGCGAAAGATGAAGTTGCGGCGCTGGGTATCGCGCCCGGCTGCCCGGTTGTGCCGAAGTCAGACTTCGAGCAGCGCGGTGAGCTACTGTTCGGCAAAGCCTTTGATGACCGTCTGGGCTGCGCCGCCGTGCTTGACGTGCTGCATGCGCTGCAGGGCAAGGCCCTCGGCGTGAACCTCGTGGGCACGCTAAGCAGCCAAGAGGAAATGGGTCTGCGTGGCGCGAAAGTTAGCGTCAACCACGTGCAGCCCGATGTCGCCATCTGCCTGGAGGGCGCGCCCGCTGACGACACTTTCGGCGACCCGCAGCTCAGCCAAACCGCGCTCGGTCGTGGTCCCATGCTGCGCCTGATTGACACCAGCATGATCACCAACCCGCGCTTCGCCGCCCTTGTGCTGGACATTGCCGCGCAGCATGATATTCCCGTGCAGCAGGCCATTCGCACCGGCGGCAGCACCAACGGCGGCGTGATGCACTTGGCCAACCTCGGCGTGCCTACGGTGGTTCTCGCTTGCCCGGTTCGCTACGCCCACAGCCACAACGGCATCGCCCACCTGCAGGACTACCGCCACATGGTGCAACTGACCGTCGCACTGGTGCAAGCGCTCAACGCGGCGTTGATCGCAGGGTTTTAGCAACACCACAACCGGCATGTAGGGGCGAACTGTGTTCGCCCGAAGATCGATGAATTTTCGCGGGCGAACAACACCCGCCCTACAACTCTA
>WQRM01000161.1 GCA_009786735.1 Oscillospiraceae bacterium
CAAATGCTGCTCGAGCTGAAAAATTATCGCCTGAACACCGTGGCGGAGCACTTTCGGCTCGGCGCGTTCAACCACCACCGTGCTGATGACGACGCTCGCGTCACCGCGCGCATTTTGCAGGAGCTACTCACCATCGCGCAGGGGAGATATCCCGACTGTGCCGACGACCTCACTTGGCTGCACGGCAACGTGCGCGTGGCCGCGAAGATTCCGCGCCCGATGCACATGACCATGCTGGTGCAAAACACCACAGGGCTCAAGAACCTCTATCAGCTCATCAGCAAAAGCCACACCGAGCACTTCTTTCGCCGCCCGCGTGTGCCGCGTAGCGTGTTGCAGCACCACCGCGAGGGCTTGCTGTTGGGCAGCGCGTGCGAAGCAGGGGAGCTCTTTCAAGCTATGTTGCGCGGCGCAGAAAACGAGCAGCTGCTGCACATCGCCGCGCAATACGACTACCTCGAAATCATGCCGCGCGCCCACAACGCCTTCCTCAAGCTGCCGGACGAAGAGCTTGAGGCGCTCAACCGGCGCATCATCCACTTGGGTGACGCGCTCGGCAAGCCCGTGTGTGCCACCGGCGACGTGCACTTCCTCGACCCGAAAGATGCCGTCTATCGCGAGATTCTGCAAACCGCGCAAGGCTTTGACGATGCCGCCCAGCAAGCGCCGTTGCATCTGCGCACCACGCAGGACATGCTCGCCGAGTTCGCTTATCTCGGCGACGACGCAGCCATGGAGGTGGTGGTCACCAACCCCAACAAAATCGCAGACCTGTGCGAGGTTGTGCAGCCCATCCCCAAGGGAACATACACGCCCGAAATCGCAGGCAGCGACGATGCCCTGCGGGACATCTGCACCCAGCGCATGCAAGCCGCCTACGGCAATCCGCTGCCCGAGACCGTCGCCGCAAGGCTTGACAAAGAGCTGGCCGCCATCATCAAGCACAACTTTGCCGTGCTCTATATGATCGCGCAAAAGCTCGTCAAGCACTCCAACGACAACGGCTACAAAGTCGGCTCGCGCGGCTCGGTGGGCTCGTCGTTTGCGGCCTACGCAGCAGGCATTTCGGAGGTCAATCCGCTTGCGCCGCACTACCTGTGCCGCCAATGCCAACACAGCGAGTTCTTCCTGCAAGGGGAGGTGGGCTCGGGCTTTGACCTGCCGCCCAAGCAGTGCCCGCACTGCGCCATTGCCATGGCGCGCGACGGTCATGACATCCCCTTTGAAACCTTCCTCGGCTTCGACGGCGACAAAACGCCCGATATCGACCTCAACTTCAGTGGCGAATGGCAGTTCCACGCCCACCGCTACACCGAGGAGCTCTTCGGCGAAACGCACGTCTTCAAGGCGGGCACCATCAGCACCCTCGCCGAAAAAACCGCCTTTGGCTACGTGAAGAAGTACATCGAGCTCACCGGCAAAGACTTGCCCCAAGCCGAAATGGAGCGTCTCGCCCGTGGCTGCGAGGGGGTCAAGCGCACCAGCGGTCAGCACCCCGGCGGCATGGTGGTCATCCCCAGCCACATGGTGGCCGAAGACTTCACCCCCGTGCAATATCCGGCGAATGATGCCAGCAAGGGCAAAACCACCCACCTGGACTTCCATAGCCTGCACGACACCATCCTCAAGCTTGATAATCTCGGGCACGATGTGCCGACGATTTATAAGTACCTCGAGGACCTCACCGGCATCGACATCGAGCAAGCCGACGTGTGCGACCCGCGCTTATACGAACTCTTCACCACGCCCGAACCCCTCGGCGTGACGGCGCAAGACATCGACTGCCCCACCGGCACCCTCAGCCTGCCGGAGATGGGCACGCCTTTCGTGCTCGGCATGCTCGGCGAGGCGCAGCCCAAGTGCTTCAGTGACCTGCTGCAAATCTCCGGTTTGTCACATGGCACCGACGTTTGGCTCGGCAACGCGCAAGAGCTCATCAAAGCGGGAACCTGCACCATCGGCGAGGTCATCGGCACGCGTGACAACATTATGGTGCACCTGATGCACAAAGGCGTGCAGCCCAAAATGGCCTTCGCCATCACCGAAATTGTGCGCAAAGGGCTCGCCAGGTTCAAGCTCACCGACGAGCACATCAGCGCCATGAAAGACTGCGGCGTGGAGGACTGGTACATCGACAGCTGCATGAAAATCAAGTACATGTTCCCCAAGGCGCACGCCGCGGCTTACGTCATGGCAGCGGTGCGGCTGGCATGGTTCAAGGTCTACCATCCGCTGCAATATTACGCCGCCTACCTCACCGTGCGCGGCGAGGACATCGACACCCGCGCGGTGCTGCACGGTAAGGGCGCAGTCATGGCACGCATGCGCGAAATCCGCGCCAAAGAGCAGCGCCGTGAAGCCACGCCTAAGGAGCGCGGCACTATCCCCATGCTGCAAGTGCTCAACGAGATGCTTGCCCGCGGCGTGGAGATTCTGCCGGTGGACATCTATCAGTCTGACGCAACCCGCTACCTCATCGAGGACGGCAAGATCCGTTTGCCTTTCGCAGCGCTTGAGGGCTGCGGCGACGTGGCGGCCAAGCAGCTCGCCGAAGCCCGCGAGGACGGCGAGTACCTGAGCAAAGATGAGTTCAAGCGCCGCAGCAAGGTGGCAGCGCCGGTGTTTGCGCTGCTGGAGGAGCTCGGCGCGTTCGACGGCATGAGCCAAAGCGAGCAAATGAGCCTGTTTGAGATAATGGGCTAGTGCTTTGCTACTTTTTTGAAAAAAAGTAGCGCAAAAAACTTTCACCCGCTTCGCGGTGGGAAATTTTAGGCTCTTTTAGGCAATTGTATTGATGTTTTTGAAGTTTCGGGCGGCGCGCCCGCCGCCCCTACAGGTAGATGTCTCCTGCAAGGCTGTGTCAAGCCGCAACATGTAGGGGTGGCGGGCGCGCCACCCGGGCTACATATCAATACAAAACGTTAAAACAGCCAAATTTTAATGGAACTGGGTTAGAGCGACCGAGCCCGCTCGCAGGTGGTTGACAAACCCACAAAATCGTGTATAATAGTATATAGGATGGGCGGATGCAAATCCGCCCGTGTGTTATTTCGTGAAACTGTCGCAATTTAGCTTGATAAATCGGAGCAGGGGAGGACCACCACCATGAAACGCCACGACAAAATCACACCCGAGGGCATGCGGGACTACTTATTCGACGAAGTGCAGGCCTACGACGGCGTGCGCGACGCACTTGCGGGCGTGTTCGCCCAGCACGGCTACCGCCCGGTGGCAACGCCGCTGCTTGAGTTCCACGATGTCTTTCGCCGCCACGCGCACGGCTGGCTGGCCGACCGCATGTATCACACCACGGACTCTCGCGGTCGCTTGCTTGTGCTGCGACCCGACAACACGCTGCCCATCGCGCGCATTGCCGCCACGCGTCTGCTGCGTGAGCCGCTGCCGCTGCGGCTGTGCTATCACCAAAGCGTGTTTCGGCGGGCGCAGGTTTACGGCGGTCACGCGGACGAAACTATGCAAAGCGGCGTGGAGCTGCTTGGCGCACACGGCATAGATGCCGACGAGGAAATCCTGTGTTGTGCGGTGCAGGCGTTGCGTGCGGCTGGTGCACCGACGTTTCGCATCG
>WQRM01000162.1 GCA_009786735.1 Oscillospiraceae bacterium
ATTGGTGCGTGGCTAAATAGGCGGCTCGCTCGGCTTGAAAGCTCGGCGGGCACATGGTGAATTGCCGCGCGCGACTCCAGTTGCGCCGCGCATGAATGGGACGAAACTCCTCGCAGGGGCGATTGAGTTTGTCGGAAAACGCACGCAGTTGCTGTCCAATGTTGAACTTTTCTTGCTCGGTCAATTGCGCGTGCGCGAAGTGCAAATCTTGCCCAGGCACGTAGTCCATGATGATGTAATCGAAGTCGTATTTGTCGCACACACGCCCGGTTGCGATGCACTTGGGCGCGCAAATGCCGTGTGATTGTGCCAGCCGCAGCCCAAACACTTCGGCATCGTAGTCCACGCCGGTGTCAAATCCCGACGCTGGCGGCGCGAAAACCTTCGCCACGTAATCCCCCACGCGAAACACCACGTTGGTGCCTTCGGTCATGTGCGCCATTGCGGTGAACGGCAGATTCTCGCGCATAAAAATGTGCCGAATGAGCGGCGCCCAGGCATCCATGCACTGAAAAACTTGCTCCCAAGATGCACAGCCGGTGAGTTCTTCGCGGAAATAGTGCATAGCGTCTCCTCTGTTAAGGCAATCGAAGGTATAAGCATTGCCCGCAGCGCTTGGGGATGGCTACGCCGTCTTTCATCAGCGAACATTGCTCGCCGTGCAGGCAGATGTTGGTTTCGAGCAGCGCGCGGGGTTCGTCGTCGCCCTTGCGTTGCAGCAGCCGCACTTGGGTTTCGAGCTCCGTGCGATTCCACAGCTCAAAGTGGTCGTCGATGCCCAACAGCGTGAGCAGACCATCCTTGGGCGAGTTGAGCAGCGCACGCGTCTGCGGCGGCAGAGCATAGCGTCCGTTGGGCAGCAGCTCGAGTTTGGCCATGCTGCGTTCCACCGCATGCAGGTAGTCGCTCACTTGTGGGTCGTGCGTGCCAAAAGTAGCGCACAGGCGGTCGTGGATGCGCAGGAACAATTCTTCGGTGCTGTCCACGTGGCATATGTATAAAAACTGCACGCCAAAGGCCATCAGCGGCGGATTTGCGCCCCATTGGCGCTGCATTTCGCGCCGCATGGAAGCGGGAAATGTGATCTCGCCGTTAGCCCCCATGGCAACGGAATGGTTGCTTTTGAACATCTTTAAAATACCTCCACGGCGAACAATTCGCCGTTGCTGAGCACAAAACGTCTGCCCTGCACCATAAAAAAATTCTCAAACGGGCGGGCGATGTCTATGGTTTCTTTTAGGTCATAGCCGGGCATTTCCAGGGTGCGCACCAGGCTTGAGCCAATGCAGCTCACCAGCAGGCGCTCGCCATAAGCCGCAATGCCCAGCGGCTTGTTGAACACGCCAGACCCGCCCACGCGCAGCACCATCTCGCAGCGTTGCAGCGAAAACAATGCAATGGCGTTGCGTGCCGGCACGGTGTACCATAAACCATCGTTGGTGGCGGCGAGGTCGTGTGCGGGTGCGTCGCGGTAGCCCAGAAAAAACTCGGCACCGTGGCTGCCGTCGGGTTCATACAGGCACAGCATGGCGTCGCTGCGCAGCACGGCACAACCGCCGCCCGGCAACCGCGCGCTGCGGCAAGCATAGGGCTCGGCCAAGCCATCGGCGAGGTAGGGACCCAAGTCGCCAAACTTCACCTGCAGATACGCGCCTTCGGAGATCGGACGGGTTTGCATGGTTTCGCAGTCAACAAAATGAAAGGATGCGAAAACAGAACCATCCATTCTCGTATCCTGCCTGACATATGCAATTGCGTGGTCGGTGGCAGCGAAGTCAATCACCTGTTGCGCAAGGGTATAGAGTGTCATGGTGTTCTCTAGTTCTAATTTTTTGCTGGAAACGTGTTGCCCGCTGTGATAGGACACAGCGAAGCGACGTAAAGCTCCACCAAGCCGACACGCATGAAATGACCTGCCCACAAATAGCAGGTGGGTTGCCGCCCAACGCGCTCACGCTCCCTTCGTCCAACTGGATGCCGCTTGCACGAATCCAGCCGGGAGGTCTGCAATCCTTCGCCGGAGCTAAGCTCCCGATTTAATACGTTGTAGGGTCATTCTTGCGTGCTTATCGCACTCAGCAGAGCGCTTTTTCCGCAATGCTTTGTTTTTCGTCGATCGTGTATCGCATACACGTCTCTCCTCAAAACTTCGCCTTGCAAAAAAACAATTTATTCAAACGGAATGCCTAATCTTTCGCTGAACACACGGCCAACGGAGTCAAACTCGGCCTCGTCTTCGATGATGGACAGATAAATATCGCCTTCATCTTCTTCCACGCGCAGCAAAATGAGCTCGTCGTCACCGTCTTCGTCTTCTTCGCTGCCCACAAGTGGCGCGAGGGCAACATAGGTGTGCTCGCCAACATCCACGCGGTCGAGCTCCTCGAACACGTGCTCTTTGCCTTCTTCGTCAACCACGCTAACGATATCCGCACCCAAATCGTCCAGCACATCGCCGTCAAATGCCTCGGCCGCGTCGCCTTGGCGGAACAGGTCGTCATTCATTGCGTTGTCCTCCTCGAAAAATTCTCTATGTCTTATTGTACCCCATTGTGAGCAAATAGTCAAGTGTTTTTTGTGTGTAATTGCGTGCGAGCGGCAGTTTCGGGTTTTTCTTGCTTGACAATCACCCACTTTTTTATTATAATGAATGTAACATGAGTTCGGGAGGTGCGGGCGATGCGACATAGCTATCGGACGAAAGATGTGTGTGCGACGAAAATCAGCTTTGACTTGGACGGCGACGTGGTGCGCAACATTGTGTTCACGGGCGGCTGCAGCGGGAACCTGCAAGCGCTGCAGAAGCTGCTGGAAGGCTTTACGGTGGAACAAATCGCGACGAAACTCGCAGGCACGACCTGTGGCCGCCGACCAACGTCGTGTGCCGACCAACTAGCCAATGCGGTGCAAGCGGCCTATGAAAAAACAGAAAAAAAGGCTTGACAAGCGCGCACAAAGCAGGTATAATATTGTTAACAAAACATGAAGGAGAAAATTATCATGGCAAAAAAAGTTCTGGCGATCTTCTTGGCAACGCTGATGCTGGCCACCGTGTTTGGCGTGGCTGCAACGGCAACCAACTATGACGAGGTTTATGCGTCGGCAGAGATTGACGCGCTTCAAGCAAATATTGGGTTTGCGTTCAATGCGCCGTCGCGCTCGATTGTACGCCGCATTGAGCGCTATATGGCCATTGCGCAAGCTTCAACGAATCTGGCGATGCGCCGTTCGGTGAATGCTTACCTAGCTGACATGAATAGCGCGCTGATGGAAATGTTTGTGAGCAATGGTCTGCGCAGCAACCGTGTGGGCGCGAATATTATTAGCTCTGTCATCGCAGTTTCGATTGCACGTGAACTGCGCGCGGCTGGCGAAATGAGCTGGTTTGCCTCGCTATGGTCGGCGATTCGCGGTCATTTCTGGTGGCTGTGGGTGCCCGTCACCGGCGTGATCGCCCTGGTTGGTGGTATCACGCTGTGGAGTGTGTTGCGCTAACGAACAACCCCAAAAAACAAAACCCCTGCCTTGCGGCGGGGGTGTTTTTTGATGCGAACTTATCCATACAGCTCGCTGGCACGCCCGA
>WQRM01000163.1 GCA_009786735.1 Oscillospiraceae bacterium
ATGAACAAGTAAAGTCATTTCTGTGAACAATTTGTTAATAATCGCAAAATGACGAACACCCCGCCGAAACGGGGTGCTTTGCTATGCTGTCGCGGAATTTACACTGGTGCCGGTGGTGGCAATGCCCAAGCTGACCGACAACGCTTGGTTCACGCGCTGCATGTCGCGCTGCTCAAGGTTGCCCATGCGCTCCTTCAGGCGGCGTTTGTCGAGCGTGCGCAGTTGCTCAAGCAGCACGATGGAATCGCGCGCGAGACCACTGCCGTCGGCGTTGACCTTGATGTGCGTGGGCAGGTCAGTTTTATAGCGCTGGCTGGTGATGGCCGCGGCAATCACCGTTGGGCTGAACTTGTTGCCCACGTCGTTTTGCACAATGAGCACGGGGCGCACGCCGCCTTGCTCGCTGCCCACCACCGGCGTGAGGTCGGCGTAAAAAATATCTCCGCGTTTCACGGTCACGTTTATCACTCTCCGTCATTTTATGGCAATAGTATTTTGCCACGTGTGCGCTGGATTTAATCATGCAAAGGCCAAATTGTCCGGAGAATCCTCGGCCTTCTTTATTATAGTATGCCGCACGGGCCAAGTTGGCAAACGGAAAATGGAAAAGCCCCTCCGAAGAGGGGCGGTTTTCATGCACTGGCTACACGCTAAACATTGGCCACACAAAGAAGAAGAAAGCAAGAACACCAAGAGCAAGCGCCACTAGCGCACCGAGCACGCCCAGCACAATTCCCCACGGAAAACTTGATTCTGTGGGTGGTTGCGGCGCGGGTGGGCGGGTTGTGGTGGTGGCGGGTCTGGTGGTGGTTGTCGGGCGAGTTGTTGTTGTCGCACGAGTTGTGGTTGTGGTAGTTGTCGGCTGCGCAGTCGTTGTGGTCGTTGTCGTGGGCTGTGCAGTTGTTGTGGTCACTGGTTCTGCTTGCGTCACGTCAACCCACATGGCAGGGCGAACGCCACCAATATTTTCAACGTGCTGACCGTAAACATCAATGCGCGCCCACACGCTAACCGCTCTCATCTGTTGAGCCCCCCGCGTTCGCAGCCACCAACTTACGAATAATCCGCCGTTTTCAGCGATTGCCTCTGCAATCATTTCGGCAATCTCTGCATCGCTAAATCCCATTCCTCGAAAATATTGCCACACTAGATCTGCACACATTTCTGCTCTGCGCGCGGTGTTGTATTGGTCGTCAAGCTCTAATGACCACCACTCGGGGGGTCCCGCTGCCAACTGTCCGCTGTCGCCAAAATATTGCACAACTTCTTCAATGCTCAACAAAAACACACGGTCTTGCGTGTTGTTGCCACTGCCCAGTGCACCAAACCAAGGGTTGGCGTTGTTCACCACATTCGTCATTGCAATGCGCGCTTGTTCTGCAGCGCTAAAGCTGTTGAAAAACGCGCCGTTGAGCCACGCACGAATGTCGCTGTTTTGCCAAGTCACATTCGCTTCTCTGCCGTGGAATGGGCGAAGGGTAATCACTTGGTCGGTGATAATGAGGGCTTGGCTGCCCTGCACATCCAACACTCGCCAGTCATGATTGCCAAATGAGATGATGCTGCCTACAGCGATGGTGCTTTCGGCAGCCGCCGAGCCACCCAACGCAACCACCGCCCCGCCCACCAACATCAGCACCGCCAGCAACGCGCAAAGTATTTTCTTCATCATGTGAAATCCCCAGTCTAAAAATAGTGTTAATCCATTATATATATATATATATATTGTCAACCCCTTTTTGCAAAAAAGTTCAACTTTGTGCAAATTGACGAANCCCCCGCGCAAATTTCTCTTGACAANCCCCCGCCGATGTGTTACACTGGTAGCAACTCAATAGCATTCTTCAGGGGTGGTGCAATTCCACACCGGCGGTGATGCGGCTTAGCCGACAAGCCCGCCAGCCCTCGTGGCAGACTTTGGTGCGATTCCAAGGCCGACGGTACAGTCCGGATGAAAGAAGAGTGTGCTTTGCATGTTGCGTGCATTGTGCTCCCCAGAGAATTGTCTTTGGGGAGCTTTTTTGCAAGGAGAAACTGCAATGCAAAAGAAACATCGTCCCCTGCTGGCACTTTGCGCCACGGCATTGCTCGCCGCCCTCGCCATCGTGCTGTATGCCCTGGGCTTCCCCATCTTCCCGGCTGCGCCGTTCCTGCGGCTAGACTTCTCCGACGTGCCTGCGCTGGTGGCGGCGCTGCTGTTCGGCCCGGTCTACGGCGTGGCGGTGAACTTCATCCAAAACCTGTTCGGATTCCTGGTGCTGGGCAGCGGTGCAGTGCACGCAGGCATGGGAAATCTGATGAACTTTGTGGTGGGCACGGCATTCATTGTGCCGTATGCCATCATCATGCGGCGCAGCAAAAAAAAGCACGGGCTTGTGCTGGCCAGTGCTGTGGGCATGGTGAGTATCATCGCCATCGGCTTTGGCATGAATACTCTGGTGATGCCGTTGTTTTTCCATTTTATCGTGAACATGCCGCCGGCGGAAATCTGGCCGATGGTGTGGGCGACTATTGGGTTTTCCACGGCGCTCAACGCCATCAAAGGCGTGGTGCTCAGCGTGGCGGGTGTGACGATTATGCGGCTGAAGGGGCGGCTTCGGCTGGCTTGATTTTCGCTAAAGCTGCAGCCCCATCGTCGTGTGTGCTGATTCATCGAAGCCTAGCTTTTTGTATAGCGTCTTGCCTGCAGCTGTTGCCGACAAGTCAATGCGCGAAACCCCGGCGGCACGAGCTTCATCCATCATGCGCGTTAACACTTGCGTGGCGATACCCTGCCCGCGATGTGCCGGATAGGTCAGCACGTTCAACAGCGTGCCCGTAACACCCGTGATAAAGGCGGGGTTGGCAGGCTTTTCGCTGATGGCGAGCAATGCCACGCCCGCAACTTCGCCCTTCACTTCGGCGAGCACAGCAATGCATGCGCCCTGCGCGATGTGCTTGGCAAAGTATTGCCGCAGTTGCTGCACATCGGCAGGCGAAAGTTCGCCTTGTTCGGTCAGGTAGTCCAAACGCAGGCGGATGAGCGCGGAGGTGTCTGCCGCGGTTGCGCGGCGCACGATCGTTTTATCATTCATATACATAGTATAGCACATTCAAGCGAGAAAGATAAGCCCATGAACATCATCAACAGCCACGATATCACCCTCACGCGGGGCAGCATCGCTTTGCGCCCGCTGTGCGATGACCATCTGCCACTGCTATACCGCTGGAACAGCGACCCAGAGGTTCATCTTGCGTTGGCGCGAGAAAAATGTTTTGCGCACAAAATTTCGCAAAAGTGTTGACATGTGTCGAGCTTTGGTGTATAATGGAAGCATCTGCAACAGGGGGTGTTTCGCATGTTCGCACGCATCAACAGCATGGGTTGCTTTGGCATGGAGGCCTTTGCCGTGGAAGTGGAGGCCGATTGCTTCAACAGCGGCCTGCCGCGCTTTGACATCGTTGGTCTGCCCGGCGCAAGCGTGAAAGAAGCCTGCGACCGCGTGCGCTCGGCGATGAAAAACTGCGGGCACGAGTTCCCCATGAGCCGCGTGACGGTCAACCTC
>WQRM01000164.1 GCA_009786735.1 Oscillospiraceae bacterium
TGCCCGCCGGTGCGCCGCTGCGGGTGCGGCATCGCTCGCAGGTGCAACTGCAGGCGCACTTTGCGCAGGGACGCGTGACTTGGCAGGCCGACGGCAACGCGGTGTTCCACTGCAGCTGCGATGGTCTGCTGCGCACCCGCAACGCGCGCGGCACAGGCACGGTGACGGCCACGGACGCTGAAGGCAACACGCACACGATGCAGGTGCAGGGCTACCTGGCGTGGTGGCAGTGGATCATTTGGATTGGTCTGCTGGGCTTTTTGTGGTATTAGGGGTGTAGAAAGGCGGCACAGATGCTCGATCCGCAAGATATTTTGCGCGACGAATTTGCGCGCCGCGGCGTAGCCTGCCCGTTTGATGTGACGTTCGACATTGATGCATCGATGCCTCGCGATAATTACGCATTGCGCATTGCGCATTGTGAATTGCGCATTGTTGCAAGCGGTTTGCGTGGGCATATCTTCGGCATTGGGCGGCTGCTGCGCAAGATTGAAATTCAGCACGGCAAAGCGACGCTGACGCGCGATATCTCGGGCGAATATGCGCCACAAAAACCCATTCGCGGGCATCAGCTGGGCTACCGCGCCAACAACAACACCTATGATGCGTGGACACCCGAGCAGTTCCACCGCTACCATTTGGACTTGATGTTGTTCGGCACGAACACCATTGAGCATGTGCCGGATGAAGGCGACAACATCAGCGCGCTGATGCCGATGCCGCCGAACGAGCTGCTGGTGGAGGTGTCGAAGAGCTGCCAGTCGCTGGACCTAGACTTTGGGCTGTGGTATCCCATCAACGACAAACAGCCTGCCGACGAGGCACTGGCGGAGCGGCAGCGCTTGTTTGCCAGCTTGCCGAAGCTAGACTATCTGTTTATCCCCGGCAGCGACCCGGGCGAGCTTGCGCCCGATGAGCTGTTCCGGCGCGGCGAGAGCTATAGCGCTGCCATGCGTGCGGTGCACCCGCAGGCGACAATGTGGATTAGCGCGCAAATGCCGCACAACAGTCCGCAGTGGCCGGCGCAGTTCAAGGCAGAGCTTGACAAACTGCCCGCGTGGCTCGATGGGGTGATCATGGGTCCAAACCATGCCTTCACCACGCAGGAGATTCGCCGCGCAGTGCCGATGCAATATGACGTTCGGCTGTATCCGGACATCACGCATAACCTGCGCTGTGAGTATCCGGTGCACTACACGCGTGACGACTGGCACTTTGCGCTCGCCAGCACGCTATCACGCGAGAGCGTGAACCCGCGCCCGCAGGAGTTCGCGATGCTGCACCGCCAGACGCGCGGCTTTGTGCGCGGCTCGGTGAGTTATTCTGAGGGCGTGCACGACGACCTGAACAAGATGCTCTGGACGGACATGGACTGGTTTGGCGACGGCATCAGCGTGCGTGAAAGCGTGGAGGATTATGTGCGGTTGTTCCTGTGGGGCACTGAAAGAACGCACATTGTGGCAGAAGCATTGCTCCGACTTGAGCTGAACTGGGAGGGCGATCCGGCGCTGAATGCAGGCATAGACAGCAGCCGAGATGTGTTTGAACATCATGTTCTGCACGATAATTGGCGGTCTAACCTGCACTTGTTCCGCGCTCAATGCGACCACATTGTGCGCCATAATCGCATCGCAGAACTAGATGCCATTGCAAAAGGCAACTACGACTACACACGCAAAAGCGGACGCGAGAAGCTATTCCCCCTGGCGCAACTGCTGTTTGAGCAAATTGGCATTCAGCTGGACGTGGAGCACTTCGGCGGGCTGCACTGGGAACGCGGCTGCACGCTCGACACCATTGACCGCCCCATCACCGACCTGCCGTGGCTGCGCAAACAAAAGGCACGCGGGCTGCTTGAGGCAAGCTTGCAGCGCAATGTGGTGCAAGATGACGAGTTTTACTTCAGCTTTGCGCACCACCCGCGCGATGTGCTCAATGCGCAGCAACAGGGCGAGTTTTACCTCAACTTTCACGGCGACAGACCCTGCAACAACGGCGATTATCCCACTTGCACGTTGCAGGTGTTTGATAACCACACGTTTTTTGCGAACCTCGGCGGCTTCGCGCCTGAACAGGACTACACCCTGCGCATCACCTGGTGGCGCAACAAGGCGGGGCTTGATTCACCGGATTTTTGCATGACCGCCAACGGGCACGTGATTGGCGAAGGCCGCGAAGATGCCGAGTTTGACCTGGCCATGGTAGGTCCTGACCGCGACATGCTGCACACCCGCAGTTACCATTTGCCCGCGGCGTGGTTCGAGAATGGCTGTTTGGCGCTCGATTTCAGCGAGCCGCGCACCGGCGTGATGCTCAGCGAGTTTTGGGTAGTGCGCGTATAATTTTTTGCTGCGGCACGGGCGGCAGATTGCCGCCCCTACACGCGCCTCGCATTAAAATTCCCCCGCGAAGCGAGATGAAGTGGCAACAAACGAAAATAGGAGGTCATCATGAAAAAAGCGTTATCTGTTCTGTTGGCACTGGCGATGATGTTCAGCGTGGTTGCGGTTGCGGCGCATGCTGAACCCATTGCCGAAGCTGCGCCGCTTGACTCCGCGCTGCCGTTCACCATTGGCAATGCCTATGCTGATGTGTGTTGGGACACGTGGAATCAATTTAGGGCGCAACTGCACGTACATACCGACGCCAGCGACGGTTATGTGCCAAAAAATGAGGTGGTTGAGGTGCACTATTCGCTCAATTACGACATTTTGGCTATCACCGACCACATGATTGTTGGTGTGCCGTGGGATCAAATTCCGCGGGCAACGCCGCTGATGCGCTTCATGTATCGCAGCCGCACCGGCATGCGCCCACAACGCCCGCTGACCAGCGAACGCCGCGAGCAAATCACCACCGGCGTTGGACGCTATTGGCCGGACGGCAGCCCGCGCCCGATGCTGGAAGTGACACACGGCAACGAGCTCAACGGCGCGGTGTTCACGCAGAACCACGTGCAGGGCTTCTTCAGCGACTATGGGCAAGGTGTGCTTGGCGTGACGATGGACTTTTTGCGTCCGATTCGCGGTGTGCACGCAGCGGGCGGCATCAGTGTGATCAACCACCCCGGTGACACGCACCGTGCCCGCCACGATGCTGACCCCATGACCTTCTTCGAGCGCTATCCCCATTGGATTGACAAGTTTGCCTATCCGCTGCTGCATTATTATCAGAGTGCGGTGGGCATTGACATCAACAGCGGTTGGGACCAAAACACGCAGTTTGACCGCATGTTGTATGACCGGCTGTTGGAGCGGCTGATTCCGCATGGCGTGGTGCCGTGGAGCTTCACGTGGAGCGATGGCCACCGCCATGGCGAGTTCGACCGTGCGTGGAGCGTGCATTTGATGACAGAGCTGACGGTACCCGAGTTGCGCCGCAGCATGGAAGAAGGCACGCTGTTTGGGGTGTCGCGCTCGGCTCGCTTTGAGACCGGCGACCAATATTGGCGCGGCGAAGGCGATGTGCCACGCGTGAACCGCATCACCGTGTGCGAGCAAGCGGGCACAATTGAGATTGAAGCCGAATTGTATGATGA
>WQRM01000165.1 GCA_009786735.1 Oscillospiraceae bacterium
CGTGGTTTCGGCGTCCACACGCAGACCGCTTCCGTTGCCGTCCACCAAGACAAGACAGCGCACGTCTTCGCGGTTGCCGTTTTCCTGCGGGCGCACGTAGTGATGCGTCAGCTGCTCCACCGGCATGTCGTGCAGCGCAATTTGCTGACCAGTTTTGCGGTCGCAATAAGCTTCATTCGGTCCGCGACCATACCACTTTGCACGGGCGAGCTCGGGCACAAGCCCCAGCTTCATGCCCACGCGCAGCATCGGCAGCAAAAAGCCGCGCACGCGGTGGCTCACTTCAATTTGCCCGCTGGCGTGGATGTCATACGTGGTGCGCAGGTTGGCGAAGTGCAGTGGGGAAATCCAACGCACCGTCATGCGCACATGGGAGTCGCTCATGCGGCGCTCGCGCGTGCTGATGGCAAACAGACTGCGCTGGGTGTGCTTCCACCAACGCAGCGGATGAAAACGCCCGAACCACGGCTTGAAGTTGATATAACTGGTGTCGTTGTCTGTGAGCGCGCGGAACAAATTCGGCTGCAGACCAAGCCGTTTGCCCTGTGCAATCAGCTCGCCTTGACCGAAGTCCAGCGAAGTCAATCTGCCGCGCTTGAACGCCAGCTTCACCTTGCCGGATTGCAGCATCCACTTGCCGCGCCGACGCTTGCAGGTTAGGGCATCGTTGCCGGCGAGCAGCGCTGGCGGCTGCCACGGGTTGAGCACAAACTGATCGTGCCGCAAGACATAGCCCGCGGCTGCCCAAGGCTGGCTGGTGCGCAGCTGGAAGGCGATGGTCAGCAGCAGCTCGCCGCGCGCAGTGATGGCGTTGAGGTCGAACGGCACGTGCACTTGCAGGTCTTGCCCGGGCGTGATGTCAATGTCATCCAGAATCCCCTGCTGCGCCACATGACCGTTGTTGCTCAACTGCCAATGCACGGCATAGGCGCTCATGGGCGTGAAGAGGCTTTTGTTGCGCAGGGTCACGCGTTGCGCTCCGGCGTGGAAGTGCACGGCGCTGACATTGGCGTACACCTGCTTGACTTCGTCGTATGACGGGTGGGGCTTGCGGTCGGCAGAGATGATGCCGTTGTTGCAGAAGTAGTAGCTGCTGCGTCCTTCGTTAAAGTCGCCGCCGTAAATCCACGTGCCGGGCGGGTGCTGGGTTTGCATGTTGTCGCTGACACGGATGGTTTGGTCAACGTAGTCCCAGATGAAGCCGCCGCACATGTGCGGGTAGTCCTCAAAGTCTTGCACATATTCGCGGAAGTTGCCCAGGCTGTTGTGCATGGCATGGGCATATTCGCAGTACATCACGGGGTGGGTGGCATACACGCTTTTGGGGATGGCTTTGTTGTCTGCCGCGAGCTTGTTTGCCACGGTGTCGAATGGTCCGGGCTTGAACTCGCGCTGCTCACGCAGGAGCTTCACCACGTGCTGCATGGGATACATGCGGCTGATGAAATCGCTTTTGGTGTAGTCGAAGTCGCCCTCGTAGTGGATGGGTCGGCTTTTGTCCAGCTGCAAAATGGCCTCGCGCTCATAGACGAAATTGAGCCCGTCACCGGCTTCGTTGCCCAAGCTCCAAAAGCACACGCAAGCGTGGCTGCGGTCGCGCAGCACCATGCGCTCGGCGCGGTCGATGACTGCCGCACGCCACTGCGGATGCCCGCCGGGACAGTTCTTGCGGCGCACGCCGTGGCTTTCGAGGTCGGCTTCGTCCATCACGTAAAAGCCCAGCTCGTCGCACAGTTGATAGAAAAACGGGTCGTCAGGATAGTGTGCGCAGCGAATGGCGTTCACATTCGCCCGCTTGGCCAAATATAGGTCTTCGTATGTACGCTCGCGCGGCACATGCCAGCCGTGGTCGGGGTCGAAGTCGTGGCGGTTCACGCCCTTGATGACCACGCGGCGGCCGTTGAACTTGAGCACGTTGCCGTGGATGTCGATGCGGCGAAAGCCGATGCGGATGCGCTTTTTGCTGATGAACTGCCCATGCTCGTCGTGCACCAGCACTTGGAAGGTGTGCAGGTTGGGCTGCTCGGCGCTCCAGTGGGGAAGATCGGGGAACTCCTGCTTGGCAAAGGGGATGATGTTATAGTCATGCGGGTCAACGAGCACGGTTTGCTTGGCGTAGCACTCATCATTCACCCAAAGCGAAACCTGCACCTGCTTTTGCTGCGCCATGCCGTTATACAGCGTGATTTCAGCCTTGAGGGTGCCGGTGGCAAAGTCGTCGGTCAGCCCGGTGTCGGCAAACATGTCGTAGATGGACACTGGCGGCTCGGCGACGAGATAGACCTCGCGGTACAAGCCGGAAAAGTTCCACATGTCTTGATTTTCGAGGTAAAACGCAGTGCTGATGCGATACACAATGGCGGTGATGTGGTTCTCGCCACGCTGCAAAAACTCGGTGACGTCGAACTCCGCCGGGGTCATGCTGCCCTGCGACCAACCCACGTATTGCCCGTTGACGTAGACTTCAAGCGCGCTTTTTGCCGCACCAAAATGCAGCACCATGCGGCGACCGCTCCAGTGTTGCGGCAGCGTGAACGTGCGGCGATAGACACCCGCTTCGTTCGCGTCGGGATAGACCGTGGGGATTTTGCGCTTGCTGGTGCTGACATAATCGCCGTGAATCCACGAGGCGAGGTAAAACGGCTTGCCATAGCCCTGCAGCTGCCACACGCTGGGCACGGGCGTGGTGTCCCACGTGCTGTCGTCGTATTCCGGGCGGCAGTAGCGCGCGATGGGCAGGTCTTTGTCTAGCCCTTGCTGCCACAAAAACCGCCACTCCCCATTGAGCGTGAGCTTGAAGGGCGATGTGTCGGTGGAATATGCATCGTGCTCGCCAAAGGGCAGCGCAAGGTTGCGTGCCGGCAGCTTGTTTTCCGAAATCATGGTTGGGTCTTGCCATTTGTGTTGACGTTTCATGGGCTTCTCCTTTTGCCGCTTTTTTGAAAAAAAGTGGCGCAAAAAACTTTACTCGCGCTGCGCGCTAAACCGCCAGCCATTTGAAAGCTCGCCGAGCACTGGGCGCTCATATAATTGCGCATTACGCATTGCGCATTGCGCATTGTCTAAATCATCGAGTGCGCGGGTTAATTTATCCATCATGTCGTCTGTGTCGCACGGCGAGGTCAGGCACAACAGACGGCACTGGTGGACGTACTCCGGCTCGATGCCGCGTGCACGCAGGAACGCCCCCGCCCGCTCGGCGTCGCAGCGAATGAGCAGCTTTGACGGGTCTGTCGGGGCGAACGGTGCGCGCTCGCTCATTTCATCCGTGTGACCGGGCGAACACAGTTCGCCCCTACTAAACAGCTCGATGTTCTGCCAGCGCTGCGCGTGGGCGTAGAATTTATCCAAGCGCGCATGCCACTGCGCGAACCATGTTTGCTGATGTTCTTCCAGCAGGGCGATGCACTCGGCGACGGACGCCACGAGCACATAGCTTGGGCTGCTGGTTTGGAAAATGCGCAGGTTATGTTCCAGCTTGCTGCGGTCAACGCGGCTGCCGCGCACGTGCAGCATGGCCGTTTGTGTGAGCGCG
>WQRM01000166.1 GCA_009786735.1 Oscillospiraceae bacterium
ACCCCGCCAATATCTTGCGCGCGCTGCAGGGCGAGAACGTGGGCACGGTTGTGGCTGATTCATAATTCATAATTCATAATTGGAGAGCGACAAACATGAAACACGCGAAAAAACTCTTGGCGATTTTGCTCGCCATGCTGGTGCTGGGCAGCATTGCTGCTGTGCCAGCCGCGGCAAATGATGTGCCAGCCGGCACGCCGGTGATTACCCAGCAACCATCCCCGCTCGAATTTACCATTGTGGCAGGCGAAACATTTACGCTTTCTGTGCAGGCATACATCCCAAACGGTGACCCCGTGGCATTCCAATGGATGCGAGGCTCATCGGTTTTAGTTAATCATACACAAGCGACCTACACGCGCACAACTGATGCACGCGCCACGTCCGGTGTGCTACAATATCACGTGAGAGTATACAACGCCAATGATAGCCACCTGCCATGGAGTCAACGCCGTGTGGTAGCAAGCGAGACCGTACGGATTCGCGTTGAAGAACGTCCTCCCACGCTGTGGCAACGGTTCGTTCAACTCATTCAGAACATTTTTCGCCCCATCTGGAATTTGTTGCGCGTGCCACTTATCATTGCGTTGATCGCACTAACCATAGGCCTTGCTGCTCTCAATCTCCTGTTTCCCTCTCGCACGGAGTTAAGGTTCGGGCTATGGTGGTAACAAGAGAATTTCTGGTGTTCGCTCCCAGGCGTGCATTGCTTTTCGTTCATTACAGCTGCGGCTGTGAAGATATAACTTAGAGGAGGACTACGTATGAAACACACAAAACGCCTGTTGGCACTGGTGCTAACAATCGCCCTAGCCTTTGGTCTGGCTGTGCCCGCCGTGGCCAACAACGCACAAGTTGTTGCAAGCCCGCCCACCGGCAACTGGCTGATTGACACCTTCACCGGCTGGGCAGACAGCATCGCCCAACGCCTCATTGACGGTCTTTCGCCTGCGCAACTTTCCGCCTGCGGCGCTGATGACAGCACATGCATCATCCGCGTGGTGTGGCGCAATGTGCGTTCGAGCGTCATTTGGGGCGGCATCATCTTTGCCGTGGCTGCAGTTGTTCTGACTGTGGTGATTGTGATTATTGTCAATCACGTTAACGCCGCATAATTTCAACCAAAGCGCTGTGCAAAGCCCCTGCTTTTGGGTAGGGCGGCTTTGCTATACGCCGAAAACACCGAGCAATGCTTTTTTCACGCTTTCGTTAATACTATGTCACATATATACTTTCAACTGGAGGACACCATGGACGATTTTTTGCAACCCGCACAAGAGAAAATGAGCAAAAGCGTGGACGCGATGAAGAACGAGTTCGCCGCTATCCGTGCCGGGCGCGCCAACCCCGCCGTGCTGGATAAACTGCGTGTGGACTACTACGGCACACCCACGCCCATCTCGCAAATGGCAGCCATCAACGTGGCCGAAGCTCGCTTGCTCACCATCCAGCCTTGGGATGTTAGCACCATCAAGCTCATCGAAAAAGCCATCCAAACCAGCGACATCGGCAT
The DNA here is from genome assembly GCA_009786735.1 of Oscillospiraceae bacterium. GTDB lineage: Bacteria > Bacillota > Clostridia > Oscillospirales > Acutalibacteraceae > WRMQ01. Next base: position 1,514 of record WQRM01000166.1, read on the forward strand.
TAACCCGCAAAACGATGGTCGCATCATCCGCATGGCTTTTCCGGCGCTGACGGAAGACAGCCGCCGCGACATCGCCAAGCAGATCAAACAGCTGGCCGAGGCCGCCAAGGTGAGCATTCGCAACACCCGCCGCGATGCGCTGGAAAAACTCAAAAAAGCGCAAAAAGCCAGCGAAATCACCGAAGACGACTTGAAGGCAGATGAAAAAAAACTGCAAGACATCACCGACAAGTTCGTCAAAGAAATCGATCAGCTTGCCACCGCAAAAGAAAAAGAGATCATGGAACTTTGATGCTTGACCACCTGCGGTGGGGCTCTCTCGCTTCGCTGTGCTCAACTACTCATTTTGGGAGAACTTAATGCAACAGCGCGCTACTAAACAAGTCACTGCGTTGCCACAGCACGTCGCCATCATCATGGATGGCAACGGCCGCTGGGCGGCGCAGCGTGGCTTGTCGCGCAGTGAGGGGCATCGTGCCGGCGTGGATGCCTTTGAGCGCATCTGCGAACACGCCGCCGACCTCGGCATCGCCCACTTGACCTTCTACGCCTTTTCGACGGAAAACTGGGCGCGCCCGCAAGGCGAGGTGGATGCCCTCATGGCGCTGTTTCGCCGCCAGTTGAGCGAAGCCAAGCGTCGCCGTGCCGAAAATGAGCAAAAACGCTGGCGCATCCGCTATATCGGTGACTTGCGCCCCGGCGGGTTGCTGCCTGCGGACATTCTCGCGCTCATCGACGAAATGCAAACCGAGTCTGCCATGCAGAACAAAACCGTGGTCAACATCGCCATCAACTACGGCGGCCAGCAGGAGATTCTGCACGCAGCCAAGCGGTTGGCGCAAGCTTGCGCAGCAGGGGAGCGCGATGCCACAACGCTCACCGAGCAAGACATCGAGCAGCACCTGCACACCGCCGGGCAGCCGCCGCCGGATCTCATCATCCGCCCCAGCGGTGAGCAACGGCTCAGCAACTTTTTGCTGTGGCAAAGCGCGTATGCAGAGTTTTGGTTCAGCGATATTTTGTGGCCGGACTTTAGCACCGCCGACTTTGACCGCGCCCTGGCGGACTATGCGGCGCGTAGCCGGCGGTTTGGTGGGGTTTAAATGAACCCCCACCGGCGCATTCGCGCCACCTCCCCCAAGGGGGAGGCATAGAGCATCTGCGCTGTTTTTGCGCAACGTGTTTGCTAACAAAACATCTCACAACATTCATCCCGCTTGGTTGAAGCCTCACCCTTGGGGGAGGTGCCCCTGAAAGGGGCGGTGGGGGTAAAGGAGAATCACATGAAAACAAAAATCCTGGCCGGACTGGTGGGCGTGGGCATCGCCGTTCCTGCGCTCATCTTCATCCATTGGCCAATCGTTGATGGGCTGCTGATGCTCGTTTCAGCCCTCGCGGCCTTTGAGCTGTGCAAGGTCACAGAACTCAAAAACAAAGCCCTGCTCATCGTGGCCACTGTGGCCGCGCCGCTCACGTTGCTGCTCATGGCTTGGCCGCAGCTTCGCCCATTCGGGCTGGGTATGTTCCCGCTGCTCATGGCGCTGGGGCTTGTGCTCATCGTGCTCTTCTTGGCGCAGTTCAAGAAAACCACATTCCAGCAGCTGATCTTCGCCGCCATGGCCAGCATCGTTGTGCCCTCGGCCGCCGCCACGCTGCTGCTGGTGCGCGACTACTTTTTGTTTTCGCCCACCTTCGGCTACCCCGTGCAACTGGTTGCGGATAACCCCGGCTTTGCAACATTCATGGTGCTGCTTGTGCTCACCTGCGCGTGGATGACGGACGCCATGGCCTACTTCACTGGCAAAGCCTTTGGCAAACGCAAGCTTTGCCCCAACATCAGCCCCAACAAAACTTGGGCAGGTGCCATCGGCGGCGTGCTGTGCACAGTGGTGCTCAATCTGCTGTTGCTGGCAGCATTCATCCCGCTGATTGAACAGACCATCGGTCTGCTGGAATTTGTGCTGGTGGGCGTGGCATCGCTGATTCTTTGCCCCATCGCCATCATCGGC
>WQRM01000167.1 GCA_009786735.1 Oscillospiraceae bacterium
CGTGGCGCTCACCGAGCAAGCCCTGCTGTTTGCGCAGCTGGACAACATCGCCACCCACCACAAAAGCGTGCAGCCCGAAAGCATGGAGTATTACGGGCAAAACTGGGGCTTGATTCTCTATCGCGCCACCCTGCCCGCGCCGCAAAGCCAAGACCTCGGCATCGCCGTTGATGGTCTGGCCGACCGCGCGAGCGTGTTCGTGGACGGCAGCTACAAAGGTCGCCTGTGGCGCAATGACCCGCGCGACACCAAAGTGGAGCTCGGCGATTCTGTTGCCAACGGCGCGCAAGTTGATGTGCTGGTGGAGGCGATGGGTCGCGTGAACTACGGTCCGCGCATGCACGACCGCAAGGGTCTGAACCAAATTCGCGCCAACACCCAGTTGATGACCCACTTCGACGTGTTCACGATGGAACTGGACGATGTAAAGGCAATTGACTTTACGCCCGTCCAAGATTTGGCAGAACCTGACGCACCCGTGTTCTTGCGCGGCAAATTTGTCGCAAAACCGCAGGATTGCTTCCTGCACCTGGATGGGTTGAGCAAAGGCATCGCCTGGGTCAACGGAAACAACTTGGGGCGCTATTGGGAGATTGGCCCACAAAAATCGCTGTATATCCCCGGCGCGTGGCTCAATGACGGCGAGAACGAACTGGTGATTCTCGAGCTTGAGGGCGGCAAAGCCCGTTCGGTGCAGATAAAAGATATTCATGAGATAGGCGAGCGCAAAAATTGATGAATCGCCTAAAATATAGCAAATTCGCGCGTTTTTTGCCCCGGCGCAACCGATAGTTGCGGGATTGAAAGCCAAAATCGGTGGTCGCAACCGCAGTTTTTTGCTATACTAGTCGTACAATCAATTCACAAAAGGAGAGCACAAACATGAATATCGACATCGCCAATCGCCTATACGAATACCGCAAAAAGCACGGTCTCTCGCAGGAACAACTGGCCGAGCAAATCGGCGTGAGCCGCCAAGCCGTGAGCAAATGGGAGCGCGCCGAAAGCTCGCCCGACACCGACAACCTCATTGAACTGGCAAAGCTTTACAACTGCAAGCTCGACGAGCTGCTCTACACCGACGAACCCACCCGCCGCGACCCCGCCGACACCCAAAACGACAAAGATTACGTCAACATCGGGCTCGGCGGCATCCATGTGAAGGACGGCGAAGACGAAGTGCACATCAGCCTCAAAGACGGCGTGCGCATCACGTCGGGTGACGACGAAGAAGTGCATGTGAGCCTGCGCAACGGCGTGAAAGTCAAAGTTAACGGCGAAACGGAATACGACAGCGAAGAGTGGGCCGAGAACGTGCGCAAGCGTTGGTTTTTGCACCTGCCCGTGGGTCTGCTTGCAGGCATCGGCTACGTCTTCCTCGGCGTACTCGGTGGCTGGTGGCATCCCGGTTGGCTGATTTTCCTCGCCGTGCCGGTAGTGTATGGCATCATCGAAACCTTCTTCGCCAAAGGGCTGCGCAACAAGCTGGAAACCGTGCCCATTTGGTGGCTGGCGGCTCTCGCTTTCTTCTATCTCGGCTTTTGGTGGGGAATGTTCCACCCTGGCTGGCTGGTTTGGCTGGCGGCGGCAGGCTGGGAAGCCATCATCAAAATTGTGCCGCGCACCAAGAGAGAAGAGCAGTTCTAACCACCTGCGTACAAAAAAATCACGCACTCACTTTCCGTGAGTGCGTAATTTCTTGTGCGTTAGGCGCTGGGCGTTGTGTTTTTATGTAATGTGATGCGAGCACAGCGAAGCGGCACTAATACGCCCGACCCCAGTACACCATGTCGTCCGCGGGCTTGCCGCAGCAAACGCATGTGTCGGCGAGCTTCTCTTGCTCAAATGGGATGCAGCGGCTGGTGATGCCCGCTTGTTCCTTCAGCTGCATTTCGCAGGCAAGGTCGCCGCACCACATCGCCTTGATGAAGCCCGGCTTGGTTTTGGCGATGCTGCAAATTTCATCCATGGACGTGGCAACGTGGGTCGCGCTTTCGCGGTGCGCGAGGGCTTTTTGATACAGACCATCGTGCACCTGCTGCAACAGCGCGGGAATTTGCTCGGGCAGGTCGGCGATGTTCACGGTGATTTTCTCGCGGTTGTGCCGTGTAACCACCACGCAAGTGCCTGCTTCCAGGTCGCGCGGACCGCATTCCACGCGCAGCGGCACGCCTTTCATCTCCCACTGGGCAAACTTCCAGCCGGGCGAGTTGTCGCTGGCATCCACTTTCACACGCGCAACGTCCTTGAGGCTATCCGCAATGGCTTGTGCGCCGTCGATCACGCCGGGCTTGTGTTGTGCGATGGGCAGCACCACCACTTGGATCGGTGCAACTTTCGGCGGCAGCACCAGACCGCTGTTGTCGCCGTGGGTCATAATCACCGCGCCAATCATGCGCGTGGTCATGCCCCAGCTGGTTTGGTGGGGATACTCCACTTTGCCGCTGCGGCCGGTGAAGGTGATGTCAAACGCGCGCGCAAAACCATCGCCAAAGTAGTGCGACGTGCCCGCTTGCAGCGCTTGACCGTCATGCATGAGCGCCTCAATGGTGTAGGTCGCCACCGCACCCGCGAACTTCTCTTTGTCCGTTTTGCGGCCTTTGACCACCGGCATGGCGAGGTGCTGCTCGGCAAAGTCGGCGTAAACGTTGAGCATTTGCTCGGTTTCGGCTTTGGCTTCGTCGGCGGTTTCGTGCAGCGTGTGCCCCTCTTGCCAGTAGAACTCAAGCGTGCGCAGGAACGGCCGGGTGGTTTTTTCCAAGCGGCACACGCTCGCCCATTGGTTGTAGAGCTTGGGCAGGTCGCGCCAGCTTTGCACGATGCCGGCGTAGTAATCGCAAAACAGCACTTCGCTCGTCGGGCGAATGCACAGCCGCTCGGTGAGTTTTTCGCTGCCGCCGTGTGTTACCCACGCCACCTCGGGTGCGAAGCCTTCCACGTGGTCTTTTTCTTTTTGCAGCAAGCTTTCGGGGATGAACATCGGCAGCATCACGTTTTCGTGCCCGGTTTCCTTGAAGCGGCGGTCGAGCTCATTGCGCATGTTTTCCCACAGCGCCGTGCCGTATGGTTGCACATACATGCAGCCGCGCACGCTGCTGTGGCGCGCGAGCTCGGCTTTGTGCACCACGTCGGTGTACCACTGCGAAAAATTGTCTTCCATGCTGGTGATGGCCTCAACCATTTTTTTCTCTGCCATGTCAATCTCCTTAAAGTGAGCGCCCCCACAAATGTGAGAGCACGAATGAAACTTTCTCGCGGGCGGCTCGCTCACGCATTCGCCAAGGCAAGTGCGCGAGGGAGCCCCACCGCAGGTGGTGGAGCCTGCAGACGGACTCGAACCCCCGACCTGCTGATTACAAATCAGCTGCTCTACCAACTGAGCTATGCAGGCTTAACTGGTATAGTATAGCAGAAACCGCGCGAAATGTCAAGTGAAATTTCACACCGCGAAAATTCACAAACTGTTCACAGAAACATCTTGATTTGTTCATGGGGGGGGG
>WQRM01000168.1 GCA_009786735.1 Oscillospiraceae bacterium
TTTTCCCCTTGCATTTTTTGCCTAAACCCCCCCCGCCGTTGCGACGCACCCCTCCACGGAGGGGAATGAGCTTATCACAAACAGTTTCACCGCGAAGCGGCGTAAAGTTCTTTTGGTTACTTTTCTGCGCAAAGCGCACAATGGAATCATCGATGAGCGCGGTGGAATAATCCGTGTCGTCCGCCAGCACCTCGGCGGGCGCGTTTTCGCCAACGATTTGTCCCAGGGTAATTTGATACAACCGCGCAAGGTGCAACAAGGCTTCCACGCTGATTTTGGTGCGCCCGCTTTCGTAGTAGGCGTAGGTCGAACGGTCAATGTGCAAAAAATCCGCAACCTGTTGTTGGGTTAGCCCGTTGCGACGGCGCAGCTGTTTTATCAATTCAACATAATGCATGAAAAGCCTCCTTCGACATCCTCTTGTTTATTCTACCACACTTTTGAGCAAAACGCAAGTTGTCGTGGCATCTTTTCACGAAATTCGGCGTTGCACGCAGGCTTCGAGCGCAACAAAGGCGTAAATATCGTCGCCAAACAGCTCGCTGGCGGCTTGGTATTGCGCAAGGGGCAGGGTCTCGAACGTGCAGCCGGCGGCGATGCACTGCGCCACCAGCTCGCCCACGATTTTATAGGCCGTGCGGAAGGGCATGCCCCGTGCAACCAGATAATCCGCGCAATCGGTGGCGTTGATGAAGCCCTCGGCGGCGGCGCGGCGCATGTGCTCTGGCTTGGCTTTCATCGTCGCGAGCATGGGCGCGGCGGCCTGCAGGCAGGCACGCACGGTGTCCACGGCATCGAAAATCGCAGGTTTATCCTCCTGCATGTCTTTGTTATAGGCCAAGGGCTGACCTTTCATCATGGTCAGCAGGGCAGTGAGGTCGCCAAACACGCGCCCGCTTTTGCCACGGATGAGCTCGGCGAGGTCGGGATTCTTTTTTTGCGGCATCATGGAGCTGCCGGTGGTGTAGGCATCGTCGTGCTCCACAAAGCGGAACTCCCAGCTGCACCACAGGATGAGCTCCTCGCACAGCCGCGACAGGTGCACCATGATGATGCTCAGCGCGGCGGCAAGCTCCATGCAAAAATCGCGGTCGCTCACGCCGTCGAGCGTGCTGGCGGTGTAGCCATCAAAGCCCAGCGCGGCGGCAGTGTGGGCGCGATCAATCGCATAGCCCGTACCGGCAAGCGCGCCGCTGCCCAGCGGGCTGACGTTCATGCGTTGTTGGCAATCGTCCAGCCGTGAGATGTCGCGCCGCAACATCTCTTGATACGCCAGCAGGTGCTGCGCGAACAAAATCGGCTGCGCGCGTTGCAGGTGTGTGTAGCCCGGCATGATGGCATCGGGGTACTCGTCACGCTGGTGCTGCAGCGCGGCGATGACGGCCTGCACTTCAGCGCGCAATTCGTCGCACTGACCGCGCAGATAAAGCCGCAAATCGGTGGCCACTTGATCGTTGCGGCTGCGGCCGGTGTGCAGGCGTTTGCCTGCCTCGCCGATGCGTGCAGTGAGCTCGCCTTCGATGAAGCTGTGGATGTCCTCGGCGGTCATGTCGATGGCAAGCGTGCCGCTTTCGAGCTCCGCCAAAATATCGCGCAAGCCACGCTCGATGGCGGCGCCGTCTTCGGCGGTGATGATACCCTGCTTGGCGAGCATGGCGGCGTGCGCCAAGCTGCCGGTGATGTCCTCGCGGAACATGCGTGAATCCACGGCGATGGATGCGTTGAAGTCGTGCGCGGCTTGGTCGGTTTGCTTGGCGAAACGACCCGCCCAAAGTTTGTTTGCCATCGTGATGTCCTCGCTTTCTTTAAGCTATAGTATAGCACACTTGTGGACATCCGTCAAGCGCCGGTCAGCTCTTGATACACAAAACAGCCCATGAAGTGGTCGTTCACCATGCCCGTGGCCTGCATGAACGCATAGATAATCGTGCTGCCCACAAAGTTGCAGCCGCGCTTCTTTAGGTCCTTGCTGATGGCATCGGAGATAGGGCTGGTGGCCACGAAGTCCTCGATTTTCTCAAAGCGGTTGACAATCGGCTTGTGGTCAACAAAGCCCCACAGATAGTTGTCCAAGCTGCCGAACTCCTCTTTGATGCGCAGCACAGCTTGTGCGTTTTTTACCGCAGCGTGGACCTTCATCCGATTGCGCACGATGCCCGGGTTTTGCAATAGTTCGGCGATTTTTGCGTCGTCATACTGCGCCACTTTTTCCACGTCAAAGTTGTCGAACGCCGCGCGGTAGTTCTCGCGCTTGTTCAAGATGGTGATCCACGCAAGCCCGGCCTGCGCGCCCTCCAAAATGAGCATCTCGAACAGATGGCGGTCATCGTGCTGCGGGCGCCCCCACTCGTTGTCGTGGTAGTCCACATAAATGGGGATGTCGCCGCACCAGCTGCAGCGTGTTTTGTCGTTCATCATTTTCTCCTTTTCTCAATCCGTCAACCCAAAGTGCCGCGCAAGCGCATGCAACGTTTGCGTCCGGGTGTCGGTTTCGGTGTCTTCACGCACAAGCGCGAAAAATCCGCTGTGGGCAAACTGGTCATAAATTTGCTGGCTGTTTATTTCCGCCATGCAAGCAAGAAAGTTCTGCATGGTTTTTTCGGGATCATCGGCTTGCAAGATTTGCTCGTTCAAAAACGCTTTTTCCGGGTCGTTGCGGTCAAAAAAGTGCTCAACCGCCATGGATTGCGGCGAAAGCATGACTGCAACCTGGTGATAATCCGCAATCTCGCGCAGCACATCAACAGGGATATTGGTGTCCACGATTGTCCGCTGCGTTTGCGACACACTAATCAAGTGCATGATTTCAAACTCAGCGCTTTCGTGCTGCACGCCTTGTATCCAATCCGAGTATTGTTGCGGTGTTCGGTTGATGAACTCCTGCCAATCCCGCATGGTTTGAAAATAGCACAGGTTGGGGTGCGTTTGCGGGTTGATGAGATGCTGGGGAACACAGTCATAATTCTCGCCGCAATGCAGCAGGTTATAGGTTTCGGCAAGCATGCGCACCATGGTGGATTTCCCGGCGTATGCTGTGCCGTTGATGAACAGCACATTCCTCAAATAATGCTTTAGAAGCTTGTTGTCTATCTGCATGTCATCATTTTCCCCTTGCATTTTTTGCCTAAAACCACCCCGCCGTTGCGACGCACCCCTCCACGGAGGGGAATGAGCTTATCACAAACAGTTTCACCGCGAAGCGGCGTAAAGTTCTTTTGGTTACTTTTCTTTCAAGAAAAGTAACGCCTGCGCGGCGAGCGCATCACTCCGACCAAAACTTGCGGTCGAGGCTGCGGAACTGAATCGCCTCGGCCAGGTGCTGCACGGCGATGCGCTCGCTGCCGTCGAGGTCGGCCACGGTGCGCGCCACCCGCAGGATTTTGTCATAGGCCCGCGCACTCAGCCCCAACGCCGCAAACGCGCCTTCCAGCAGGCGGCGGCTTTCGTCGTCCAGCGGGCAAAACTGGCGGGTTTGTGCGGGCGTCATCTGCC
>WQRM01000169.1 GCA_009786735.1 Oscillospiraceae bacterium
TCACACTTAAACAGCACCGCGCACAGCGGTGCTGTTTAAGTATACCACAAAATCCCACACCTGTACAGGTGCTTTTCTATTTGACGCTTACCTTACTGCAAGGAAAGAAACGGAGCAGGAGCTGAAACGGCTACGCAGGGAAAATGAGTTGCTGCGGGATTTTCTTCACCTTGCTGGAAGGAGGTGAAGGCAAGCGTGAAATATTTAGCGATTTATCGACACCGAGAAAAGTATGGCGTTGCAACGATGTGTAAGCGTCAAATAGAAAAGCACCTGTACAGGTGCTTTTCTATTTGACGCTTACAGCGTTCCAGTATAGTTCCAGTAGTGGCCACTTTGCATAAAAAATGAGAAAGCCCGAAGCAGCTGAAACCCAGCTATTTCGGGCTTTATTTGGTCCGAGTGAAGAGACTTGAACTCCCGGCCTCTTGACCCCCAGTCAAGCGCGCTACCAACTGCGCCACACCCGGAACTCGTTACATTATAGCACAAATGCGGTGGGTTTGCAAGTGTTTTTTGCGATTTTTTGAAAAATTATAAAATTAGTGAAAAAACGCTTGACAAGCGCAACGTTTTATGGTATTGTGTAATTGCGTAAATTCAAAACAATAGTAGGAGGATACACAAATGGAACGCGATTACGGCAGAGAAATTGACGAACTGAAAGGCATGGTCGCCGAGCTGGCACAGCGCGACGAGAAAGTCCGCATGCTGCCGGACAGTCACATGCGGCGCATGGCCGGCAACAAGCATCAGTCCAAGCAGCTGCGCGAACTTTGCAAGCGCTCGCTCGACGATGGCGGCACGGGCGCGGTGAGCTACGTGGGCGTGTTTTCGTCGGGTGGGCGGCAGTCGAACTGGATTAGCGAGCGCGACACCGACAGCCTGCTGGCACTCATCGAAAGCAACGCCGCCGCAAAGGTGCTCACCAGCATCGGCAACAACGACCGGCTGAATATGCTGCTTGCGCTGCTGCGAGCACCCAAAACCGTGGCGCAGCTGGTGGAGCACTGCGGCTTCAACACCACCGGGCAGGTGTATCACCATCTCAAGCCGTTGTTGGCAGCCGACTTGGTTGCGGAGGACGGCGAAAAACGTGGGCACTACGCGGTTGTGCCGCATCGCGTGCAGGGCATCATCATGGTTCTCGCGGGCGTGAGCGATCTGCTAGATCCGAAGCACAGCACCAGCGAAATGTGGATTGAGCACGACATCGACGATGAGGAATAGTCAGCGCCAGATTGCCCCGCAGTTTCGCTCGTCGGTCACGTCGTGCAGCGCCAAATTTTGCGCTTTAATGTGTGCCTTTTGCCATTTCCACTGCAAGTCGCGCTGGCGATAGAGCTTGGGACAGCCGCGGTCGCCATATCGCGTTGCCAGCGCGGGCAGCGTGGGCAGCGCGGCGTGGTAGGCATCATCCAAACCGGCGAGGTAGCCGATGATGTCATCGCAGGTCATGGTCTCGAGCATGGCGATGTTGTCGGCGCGCAGCGCAAGCCTAAGATGCCGCTCGGTGGGTGGTGCGAACTCCCCTGCTGCGAGCCATTGCGCCTGCGTTTTATGGTGTTTCACGCCGAGATGCTGCTTCACGGTTTCGGGCAAGTTGTTATATGCAGCTTGATCAAGGCGCATGTCTTCGAGCGTTTCGCCATTGCCCTTGTAGTCTTGAATGAAGCCATAGATGCTCGTGCAGCCCAGACTTGTGAGCGTGTCGATCAGCTCGCTGAGCTGGGTTGCGTTTTCTTGCGTTGCCAGAAAAGTGGGCTGCATGGCGAGCCCAAGCGACAGCCCGGTGGTGATAATCTCACACAAAAACGCGAAGTCGCCTTTGCGCACCGCGAAGTTGTCGTGGTAGGCTTCGGTGCCGTAAAACGTGGTGTCGATGGTCGTCACGCCTGCATGCTGCACCTGCGAGAGGTATTCGTGCAACGCAGCTTGGTCGCGCAGGGCAATGCCGTTGATCTGCAAAAATGGCGCGCCCGCAAAGCCCAGCTTCCGGTTGAGCGCAATGTTGCGGGTGAGCTCGGGGTAGTCTGCGCAGTGGCTGATGGCGTAGCTCACGGGCATGCCGTGTTGCGCGAACCGCAGCGCCAATCGCTCACCGGCTTCGTAGGGCACACCGTGGGGCGCCGCTTTGCGCGAGCAGAAAAAACAATGGCGGCACGCGCAGCCACAGGGCACGCAATGGTTGATAATCATCAGCGATTTGTTCGTCATAGCAAGTCCTCCAAGGCGCGTAGCAGTGCGCCGTTTTTGAGTCTTTCGCGCATTGGCTCAGCCCATGCGGGGAATCGCTCGCGCTGTGCAGCTGTCCACAGACCAACCAAGTCGCAGATTAAGGAATCCACCGTTTGTTCAGCAAGATTGGTTGCGCCATACGCTGCTCGAAACGCTGCCTGTGCACGCGGCGAAAGCGACGAACACACATTGCGCACATCGCCATAGGCATAGCCACGCCCAGCGAGATTGTAGTCGAACATCAACGCCGCTGCGCCGTCGCGCGCCACGGCTAGGTTGGTATGATAAAAATCGTTATAGGCCAAGGTCTGTGGCAACGCGGCAATCTTCGCCCAAATCGTATCATAGTGCGTAAACAACACCGGCCAAAACGTCGCGCTGGGGAATTTTTCGGCCAACACACGCAGGTTCGTGAGCGTAAACACATCGGTTTCGGCGGTTAGTGTATGCAGTGCGGCGAACTCTCGCCCCACCTTGTGCAGCAATTTATACCACGCCGCAATTGCCCGCGCGACATTCGGGTCATCCATGTCTTCAGGCTGACCCAATCGCCACCGCGGCGAGTGCGCCAAATCTTCCAGCAACAGTGAGTCTTCCGTCTGCGCCAGCACACGCAGAGTGGGAACGCCGCAGCCTTGCAATATGCCATAAAACTCAATTTCTCGGCGGTGCTCGGCGCGCTCGAAAACTTTCAGCACGCCATCGTCAGTGCGATACACCGAAATGCCGTCTTTTTCGCGCAGTTTAATCATGTGCAACCCCCTCCAACAAGCGCCCGCCATCGTGCCACGCGCCATACATCTCGCCACGCCGAGTGCTTTCGATGAACCTCTGCAGGCGGCTTTCGAACAGCTCCTGCTGGTTGCGGCGCAGGCAGGTTTGGATGTTGTCAATGCGCACACGCTGATACAGCGGCGGCAGCGCGAGAAAGTTGGCATGCACCGCTTCGTCAGCCTTGAGCGCCGCCAACACCTCGGGATGGATGGCGAAGCCCATGTCCGGCAAACACGCCCTGCCGCGGTCGGTCATCAGACCCAAGCGCTCCAACCGGCGCACGCGCTCTTTGTTGAGCTCCGTCCAGTTGCTGTGCTTTGTGCGCGGCGAAAACCGCTGCAAGCCCTGCTTCTTCGTGCTGTCAATCCAGCCGAAGCACAGGGCCTCCTCCACCGCATCAAGGTAAAACACAGCCCCGCCCGATGGCTTTGTGCTGATGTTGATCCAGCAGTGGCTTGCGCGTTCGCCGTTTGCGAG
>WQRM01000170.1 GCA_009786735.1 Oscillospiraceae bacterium
CAGGGTTTGCACGTCGAACTCGCAGCTGCCGTTCTCCACGCCCGGCGTTTGCAGGGCATATGCCTTGAGCTCGGCATAGTGCGTGGTGGCAGCCAAGCGCGCGCCTTGCTGCCGAATCCGGTCGATAATCGCCATGGCAAGTGCCGCGCCTTCCACGGGGTCAGTGCCTGCGCCGAGTTCGTCAATGAGCACGAGACTGTCTGTGTCTGCCGTGCCGAGGATGCTCACGATGTTCGTCATGTGCGAGCTGAACGTGCTCAAGCTTTGCTCAATGCTTTGCTCGTCGCCGATGTCCGCCAGCACCTGCTTGAACACGCTGATGTGGCTTTGGTCAGCCACGGGCAGCAGCAGCCCGCACATCGCCATCAGGCTGAGCAAGCCGAGGGTCTTCAGGCTCACGGTTTTACCGCCGGTGTTCGGTCCGGTGATGACCAGCGCGTCAAAGTCCACGCCCAGTGACACATCAATTGGCACAACCTTGTCTTTGTTAATCAGCGGGTGACGAGCGCGCCGCAGCAGAATCTCGCCACGGTCGTTGAGCTCGGGCACGCTGGCGTTCATGTCATAGCCCAAGTTCGCCTTGGCGAAAATCAAGTTGAGCTCCACCGCACAGCTGTAGGACAGGGCAATCGGCTCGGCAAAGCTGCCCGCAAGCGAAGAAAGCTCGGTGATGATGCGGTCGATTTCCTCCCGCTCGCGCCCCTTGAGCACCTTCACCTCGTTGTTGGCCTCCACCACGCCCATGGGTTCCACGAAAATCGTCGCGCCACTGGCAGAGGCATCGTGCACCAAGCCGGGGATATCCGCGCGGTGCTCGGCTTTCACGGGCACCACGAAGCGTCCGCCGCGCTGGGTTACAATGGCCTCCTGCAAAAACTTCGCATAGCTCGCGCTGCGGGTGATTTGCTCCAGCCGCGTGCGCACGGCGGCTTCTTTCTGGCGCATTTTCCGGCGGATGTCCGCAAGTGTGGGCGACGCATGGTCAGCGATGTCGTGCTCGTTGAGCACCACCGTGCTGATGCTTTCCTCCAAGTGCTTGTTCGGGTGAATGCCGCTGAACAGACCGTCCAAGCAGGTTTGCGTGCCCGCGCAGTTGTCGCGCCAGCTCGCCAGCCCACGGAACACCCGCAGCAGCTGCGCCACATTGAGCAGCTCGCGCAGCGTGAGCACGCCGCCGGCATGTGCTCTGGCGAGGGCATGGTTGACGCTAATCAGCCCGCCAAACGGCGGCCCACCGAAGCGCGCCAACAGCGCATGCGCATCGCGAGTCTGGTTCAGCAGCGCTTGCGCCAGATGCAGGTTCGGCTCAGGCACAAGCGACATCGCCAGCTCGCGAGCGTCTTCACATGCACACTTTAGCGCAAGCAGCGCCAGTATTTTGTTCAGCTCAAGGGTGTTGTGGTGTTTGTTCATGGTTTCCTCGCTAAGTATAGGGTGTATATGTCGTTCAGCTTGATATAGTCGCCGTTGTTGCGCACAACCTGCCGCAGCCCCTCAAAAAGACCTGTTTTGTGCGGTTCTTGCAAGGTCAAATGGTCGGAACTCGTGCCGCGCAGCGCCACAAAGTCGTCCGCGTTCATCTCACGGTACGCCGTGTATACACGCTTCTCCAAGTCCACAAAGCCATATTTGTCGCCCGCTTGATAGTCCAGCTTGCAGGTATACGGAATTTCGGGGAAGAAATGCTTGTCGTAGACTTCTTGGCATTGGCTGTGCTGCGGTTCATCCGGCACGCCACTGTTACCCGAAAACATCGCGAGCACGCCACCGCTTTTCAGCAAATCAAACGCCTTGGGATAGCCAATTTTTTCGGGTATCCATTGAAACGCCTGCGCAGAATACACTAGGTCGAACTGTGCGCCACCGAAGTCATGCGTTTCAAAGTCAGCGTTGACGATTTGAAAGTTGTCGTAAGCACCAAACTTGTTCGCCATGAACGCGGTGAAGTTTTCGCCCAGCTCAATCGCGTGGTACGAGCACCCGGTTTTGAGGACCGGCTCGGTCGCCTGCCCTGTGCCGGGGCCGATTTCCAGCACCGACTTGCCGGGTGCGAGCTGTGCGCACGCGATTAAGTCAGCGAACAACGCATCGCAATAGCGCGGCCTGTGCCTGTCAAATGCATCGGGAATCGTGTTGAAAATTTTTCTGAAGTCGTTCATGTCAGTTCAATCCAATATCGTTGAAATAGTTTGCTGCTATCTTCGGGGCGCGGGCGTTCATCTTCCAGCACGCCGCCGTTGTTGATAATCACGTTCGCCGAGGCGGTGTTCGCTTTGTTGCAGGTCACCAGCACGCGCGTGATGCCCATCTCTTTGCAGATTTGCAGCCCCAAGCGCAGGGCTTCGGTCGCGTAGCCTTTGCGCCGCTCGCTGGGCACGATGGCATAGCCGATGTGCCCGCCGGGGTTGTTGAGCAAACTGTCATTTAGCTCGTGGCGAATGTTGAACGTGCCGAGAATTTTCGGATTGCCGCGCTGCATGATGAAATACGTGGTGGCAGACACGAGGCCCTGTGGCAGCGCTTTGCCGCGAGCATGGTTGCGCGTCATGCGCAGATACTGCCCGAAGCGTTTGCAGCCGCGCAGGCCGAAGTTCTTGGCATCGCCCGCTTGCGTGAGTTCATCCTGCAGGGCGTGCCACGCGCGGCGATGGCGGCGGGCAGGTTGGGCGAGATAAAGATTGTTCACTTTCATGGCTATAGTATAACAGAAAGTGCTTGCAAATGCAAGAAATATATGTTATAATTGTTAAATATTATGTGGCACCGCCACTCAGAAAGGTGAACCATGAACCTCAAAACCTTCACAAAAAAAGAACGCAACGCCTTCTTCACTGGCCTAGCAGGCCAAAACATCATCTTCACCATCATGGGCACGTTCGCAACGTACTTCCTGCGTGACACCCTGCTGTTCCCCGCAGCGCTGCTGGCGGTTATGCTGCCGGTCGTCATGGTGTTCGATGCCATCACCGACCCCTTCATGGGCGTGCTGATTGACCGCACGAAATCCCGCTTGGGCAAATGCCGCCCGTGGCTGATGGCCATGCCGGGCATTATCTTCGTGTTTGTCATGCTCAGCTACATGGGGCAGCCCTACGACGCCACCGCACGCAACGTGGGCACGCTGATCTTCACTTTTGCGGCATATCTGCTGTGGGGCATCTTCTACATGGCTGGCGACATCCCGCTGTGGGGCGTCACTTCGCTGATGACCGAAGACGAAAAACAACGCCAAACCTTGCAGTCTCACGCCCGCATGGTGGCAGGCGTTGGTGCTGCCGTTGCGATGTTCGGCTTTCCCGCCATCGCGGTGGGCTTGGGGCAAGCATTGGGTGACGAGCGCATGGGCTTCATCATCGCCGCGCTGATTTTCGCAGGCGTGGGCTGTGCAACCTATCAGCTCGTGGGCGTTTTCGTCAAAGAGAAAATCTCTCCGCCGCCCCAAAAGACGAACGTGTGGGAAAACTTCCGCATGGCATGGGCAAACAAGCC
>WQRM01000171.1 GCA_009786735.1 Oscillospiraceae bacterium
GCTCGGTGACGCTGCCATGCTCATCGGCGGGGTTGCCAGCATTGTGTTGGCGTGGGTGAGCGGTCATCTGGGGCTGTCGCACGTTTGGTATTGGTATGTGATTGCCATTGCGGCAACTGCGGTCAGCTGCGCCATCCCGGTGTGTGTGTGTCGCGCGCGCTTTGGCACGTGGAACAAGCTGCACATCTTCTTCTACCGCATGATTGGCATTCCGCTGTTTTTGCTGGTGCCGCTGTTCATTTTGCTGGGCGTCGTGAGCTTCTGGATTGTGCTGGTGTTTTGCATTCTCATTGCGCTGGGGCAGTTGGAGGAGGTCATCACGCTGATGGTGATGAAAGAGTTCAACGTCAACCACAACGGCGTGGTGGGCAAGCATCTTGCCCGCAAGGAAGTGCGCGGAAAATAAGAAAATTCTGGGCGGCTTAAGTGCCGTCCATTTTTTGTGCCACAATTGTTCACAAAATTATCACTTGACATTTTCGCCGAACAATGGTAGTATACTAATAAGAGAATGTGGAGGTATATCATGCAGTTTTTGTTTGACAACATGTGGATTGTTTGGCTGGTGTTGTTCGTAGCCAGCATTATTTTGGAGGCCGTTTCCTTCCAGCTGTTCAGCATTTGGTTTGCGCTGGGTGCGCTGGTGGCGCTCATCGGCAGCCTGTTTGGCATTCACGTTGCGTGGCAGATTGCGATTTTCATCGTGGTGTCGGGCGCGGCGCTGGGCGCAACACGCCCACTGGTGCGCAAAATGCAGCGCAAGCAAGAGCCCACCAACGCCGACCGCTATATTGACCAGCCCGGCGTGGTGCTGGAGGCCATTGATAACATCAAGGGCACTGGGCAGGTGAAGGTGCTTGGTCAAGTGTGGACTGCCCGCACGAAAGACGGCACGGACATCGCCGAGGGCGCGACGGTGCGCACCGTTGCCATTGAAGGCGTGAAGCTGTTTGTGGAGATCGCGGAGTAGATTTATATGCTCACGGCGCGCCAATGGCACGCCCTACCAGAATTGCGCCGATGGCGCTTTCGCATTGCACTGAGCATTAAATCCGCCTCTGGCGGAACTCTGGTAGGGAGCAGCATTGCTACTCCGTTGCAAAATATCCCAAGCAAGACAAGTAACCCAGCGCAAATTTTGCACAACGACGACCGCCGCATTCACCGCATGCGGTTTGCCGTGCGATGTGCTGCGCTATTCTATACAAAACCAACACAAAAGGAGAAACAACTATGGGACCTGGAGCAATTGCCGTCACCATCATCCTGTCCATCGTGGCGTTCGTTCTGCTGATTGAAGTCGCGCGCAGCATCCGCAGCGTGCGCCAAGGCACCGCCGTGATTATCGAGCGCATGGGGCGCTTCCACACCATTTGGCAAAGCGGGCTGCACATGAAACTGCCGTTCTTTGACAAAGTTGCACGCACCGTGAGCATGATGGAGCAAGTGGGCGACTTCCCGCCGCACCCCGTGATCACCAAAGACAACGTGACGATGCAAATCGACACCATCGTCTTCTTCCAAGTTACCGACCCCAAGCTCTTCGCCTATGGCGTGGAGCGTCCGCTGCTGGCGATTGAAAAGCTCACCGCCACCACGCTGCGCAACATCGTGGGCGAAATGGAGCTGGACAACACGCTGACCTCGCGGGATTACATCAACATCAAAATCCGCAACATCATCGACGAAGCCACCGACCCGTGGGGCATCAAGGTCAACCGCGTTGAGCTCAAGAGCATCACTCCGCCGCGCGCCATCCAAGAGGCGATGGAAAAGCAAATGCGCGCCGAGCGTGAACGCCGCGAGCTGATTCTGCGCGCCGAGGGCGAGAAGGCCTCGAAAATCCTCATCGCTGAAGGGGAGAAAGAGCGCCAAATCACCGAAGCACAGGGCATCAAGCAGTCCATGATTTTGCGCGCCGAGGCTGACAAAGAAGCCCAAATCCGCAAAGCGGAAGGTGAGGCCGAGGCCATTCGTCAAGTGCAAGAAGCACGCGCCGAAGCCGTGGAGATGATCAACAAAGCCAACCCGGGGCAGGCGTACCTCGCCATTGAAGCGCTCAACGCGTTCATCGCGGCAGCTGACGGCAAGGCCACCAAAATCATCATCCCCAGCGAGATTCAAGGTCTTGCGGGTCTTGCAAAAGGCTTGACTGAAGTGATCTCGGCTGATTAGGCACCTCGTGTAGGGGCGGCAACCTGCCGCCCGCACATCTTCCACTCACCTAAATATCCACGGGCGGCAGGTTGCCGCTCGCACATTTCCCACTCACCTAAATATCCACGGGCGGCAGGTTGCCGCCCCTACACGCGCCCAACTATGCAGCATAATCTAGAGTAAGGTTTTGTTTCATGTCTTGTTTCGCGAGTCTATGGCAAAACTCCCCCGAATTTAACAGCATCGTCAAGAACATCCATGGGCACAGGCTGCCCATGGGTGTTTTGGGGCTTTCGCCGGTGCACAAAGCGCATGTGATTGCCGCACTGTGCGAGTCTTTGCCCCGCCGTGCGATTGTCGTTACACCCGACGAAGCCGCCGCCACGCGCCTGCGCGATGACCTGCAAGCCTTTGGCGCGAACGCCGTGTTCTACCCCGCGCGCGACCTTGCCCTGCGGCCGAGCGAAAGTCGTTCACGCGAGTTTGAGCATGCACGGCTGGCAGCACTGGATGCCATGCTGGAAGGGCGCTGTGATATCTTAACTTGTTCGATCGAAGCCGCCATGCAGCTCACCGTGCCGCCGGATACCTTGGAGAAGAACTCGTTCACGCTTGAACCGGGCGGCAAAATTTCCGTGGAAATGCTCGTGGCGCAGCTAGTGGGGGCAGGCTTCACCCGCGCCGCACAAGTGGATGGTCCCGGGCAGTTTGCGCAGCGCGGCGGCATTGTGGATGTCTTCCCGCCGCAACAGGCGCAGCCGGTGCGTGTGGAGTTCTGGGGCGAAACGATTGACACCATCGCGCCCTTTGACCCCGAAACCCAACGCCGTGGCGACAGCGTGCCGCAGCTGCGCATCATCCCCGCCAATGAGATTGTGCCCGAAAGCGCCGAGCATCTGCTTGCACTGGTCACGGACTTCCACGCGGCGGTCAAGGGCAAGGGTGCGGTGAAGATGAAGCAGTCGCTGCAGGGTGACATTGCGCTGCTCGAAAGCGGCATTTTGCCCACGTCGATTGACCGCTATCTGCCGTTGATTTACGCCGATGCTTGCACGGTGCTCGACTATCTTGAGCCGGGCGGCTTGGTGGTGTTTGCCGAGAGCTTCAACCTCGCGCAGAAGGCGCAGTCGAGCGATAAACTTTGGCTGGAAGACCTGCGCGGGCTGGTGGAAGAAGGCACGCTCACCGCAGGGCTCGATGGCTTCGCATTGCGCTGGCCAGACTTGCTTGAGCTCGCCCGCAAGCGTGGTGTGATCTACATGGATAACCTGCCGCGCGGCAGTTTTGACACGCCGGTGAAGGATCTCGTGACCATCACC
>WQRM01000172.1 GCA_009786735.1 Oscillospiraceae bacterium
TTGCATCTATTACAGCGGCAGCCGCAGGCGCTTCTGCAGCCGCAGCGGGGAAAAAATAAGTTTGACATGGTGCAGGATTATCCTTTCGTCATTGCTTGGCGCAGTCTTGCGGCAGACAACGCATTGTCCTGTTCCATTGTATTCAACTCCCCAAAATCTGTGCCCACCCCTGCGATGGGGCGTTGCAAAAGCCACCCTGGTGGGGGTGGCTTTAAATGGTCAACATGGTGTAATCAGCATGTAGGGGCGGCGGGCGCGCCGCCCGAAATCTTAATCTTACCATGTTTTTATCGCCCGGGTGGCGCGCCCGCCACCCCTACAGCTTGCGATTCTCTTCAAATTTGTTCAATTTGCGCATTTGAAGCGTAATACGCCCCGCTTAACCGCGCTTCTTGCGCCGCACCAGCACAATCGGCACGATAATCGCCGCCGCCACCAGCGCATACACGCCGAACGACACCGCATACAGCCAAAACGGCACGCCGCCCAGCGCAGTGTCCGTCGTGGCAACCACAGGTCGTGCAGCGGGGTACTCCCCTGCCGCCCAGATGCCAAACGGCTGCGTCATGGCGATGCCGGTTTCGCTCACCAGCTGCGCGCGCACATAGTTATGCTGGATGTAGAAACGAGACACGCTGCGCAGGTCTAGCGTGTTGCCCGTGTGAATCACTTGCCCACTGGCAATCCACTCAATGCGGTCGTAGTCCGTGCCCGCAATGGCGATGCTGAACTCATCCGTGGCGATGTTGCTGATGCGCGGCGTGGGTTGGTCCAGCAGGAACAGTGTGTCGCTGTTGCCGCGTTGCGGCATGGAGCTACCGTCGGGCATGGTGGCATTCACGCCCTCCAGCCGCGCCACGCGGGTCACGGCATAGAACGCGCCGGTCTCCATCGCCACGCGGGTAGCATCTGCCGTGAGCTCCGGCAGCAGCATGATGTTGAAGTTAAAGCCTGTGCCGTTGAGCTCATGGCTGTCGTCGTTGCTGAACCCCCACACCGGGCGACCAAGCGGCATCAGCTCCATGAGAACGTTGTCCCAGAAGATGCGGTCGTGGCGGGTTTCGCGATCCAAGCGGTTGAAGATCTCCATGCCCAGCGCCACGTCAAACTCCAAGAACCAATCCACATAGCGTGCAATGTTCTCGGGGTTGTTCACGGCATCAAGCCCGCGCTGCCCTTCATTTGCGCCGCCGGTGTAGCGTCCCGGGTGGGCAAGCACGGCGATGCCGCCGAGCTGCTCGGTGCGGCGTAGCACGCTGGTTCTGGTGTCGCGCCAGCTGTTGTTGAACGGCGCCCAGTAGGTCAGTGTGTCGTCCACGCGTGAGTGCTCGTTGGTCATCGGCAGGCTGATCATGCCATTGGCTTGGCTGCGGCGCAGCTGACCGTTGTTGAACTCGCCGGGGAACGGTCCCGCGAACGTGCCGTGTTCAATTTGCGCCACTTCTTCCGTCGGCAATGCTGCACGGCGGCTGAAGAGCGTTTGCACATTGGTGAACTGATGGCGCAGGCTCATGCCACCCAGTGTGTCCCAGCTTTCAAACAGCACATCATGGTCGGTGATCGCCAAGATGTCGAAGCCTTTGTTGAAGTGGTCACGGATAACGTCGGCCTGCGTGGCGCGACCGTCGGAGTTGTTGGTGTGCGCGTGCAGCGCGGCTTTGTATTGCCCAACGCTGTCCCAGTCCACGTCAGCATAGGGGCTGATGATGGTGAACGGCAGCGGGTCATCCATGGCCATCGCCTGCACGGAGACACCCAACAGCATCGCCAGCACCAAACACAACGTCAAAATCTTGCGCAGTTTCATCGCTTGACCTCCTAAGTATTGTTACCACCATTATACAACACAACGGCGGCGTAGTCAAGCAAAATTGCAACAAAAAAACCCCTCCTCGGAGGGGCTCTTGCTTGGACTTAACCCAGCTGCTGCGCAATGCCTTCAAATTTCACACGCGCTTGTTGAACTTTCTGCGGCTCGGCGGCCACGGTGGGATACCAGCCACGCTCATGCATGGCGGTGAACACCTGCGACTGTCCGCTTTGCTCTTCGGCGTGAATCTTCATCATGTCGCGCTTGAGCTTCGGGCAGGCGCACTCGCCGGCAGACTGGTTGAACTCTGCGGCGGCTTGCTTTTGCGAGGCCAAAATGTCGGCCAGAATTTCCTGGTCTTGCAGTTTCTTTTGCATTGTGATTCTCCTACTTCTTATTTCAAGTGGCCCATCAGCGTGTTAAAGTGCTGCTGGTGGCGGTCGGCCAGGTGCTCGGCCTGCTGTTTGATGGCAGGATCTTTGGCAACGCTGGCAAAATTTCGGAACTTCTTCACCAAAACTTGCTCGTGATTCATCGCATCTTCGATGGCGCCGAGCTCTTTTGTGGTTAATGGCATGGTGTTTCTCCTTCGTCTAAATTTGTCGCATGACGATATTATCATGTGCGCCAGGCTTGACATTATCCATGCCATGTGCTATACTATTTGTCTACCAATTTTTGCATGGAGCGTGTTGACATGAAGAAAGATTTTTTGCTACTTCGCCACCACAGCGCAGACGAACTGGCGGGCTTGCTCGACCTTGCCGCCGAGCTCAAGGCGCAAACCAAAGCCGGGCAGCCGCACCCGCTGCTGGCAGGCAAAACCCTAGCCATGATTTTCGAGAAATCCTCCACCCGCACGCGCATTTCGTTTGAAGTTGGCATGCACCAACTGGGCGGCAAAGCGCTCTATCTCAGCAGCGGCGACCTGCAAATGGGGCGCGGTGAGTCCATTGCCGACACCGGGCGCGTGCTGTCGCGCTATGTGGACGGCATCATGGCGCGGGTGTATGCGCAATCCACCGTCGATGACCTCGCCAAGTGGGCGGACATCCCCGTCATCAATGGGCTTAGCGACCTCGCCCACCCCTGCCAAATCATGGCCGACCTGCTCACCATCCGCGAGCACAAGGGCAGCCTTGCGGGCAAAACGCTGTGCTATGTGGGCGACGGCAACAACGTTGCCAACTCGCTCATTTGGGGCTGCATCAAGATGGGCATGGCGGTTCGCATGGCTTGCCCTGCGGGCTATGAACCCGATGCCGCCACCATGGCTTGGGCGCATGAGCACGGCGACTTCGCTTGCTCGCCCGATGTGCTTGCCATGGCGAGCGGCGCCGACATTCTCTACACCGACGTGTGGGCCAGCATGGGTCAAGAAGACGAGCAAGCCGCGCGCGAGGCCATCTTCGCGGGTTATCAAATCAACCAAGCCGTGGTGGCTGCCGCGGCCGACGGCTGCATCGTCATGCACGACCTGCCCGCCAAAAAGGGGCAGGAAATCACCGAGGACGTGTTTGAGGCGCACGCCAATGTCATCTTCGACCAAGCCGAAAACCGCCTGCATGCGCAAAAGGCGATTCTCGTGCAGTTGATGCGATGAGCGGGGCTCTATTCACCCCCCGCCGTCTTTCGACGCCCTCCCCCCTCTGAAGAG
>WQRM01000173.1 GCA_009786735.1 Oscillospiraceae bacterium
GACGAAGCCCGCGCCGTGCTCAGCAATGTGATTGCCGACAGCCAAGCCGACCCCACCGCCGTGGCGCAAGCCAGTGAGTCCCTGCAAGGCTTGGCCAATGCCATCCGCCTGCAAAGTGAGTGCGAGGCGCTCATCACCGCGCAAACCGGGCGCGAAGCACTGGTGGTCATCGGCGAAAACAGCGTGCGTGCCGTGGTGGGCGGCGGCGAGCTCGACCGCCAAACCGTGACGCAAATCACCGAAATCCTGCTGCAGAAAACAGGCTTCACCGCCGACAACATTCAAATCGTGGAACTAAACCGCTAATCTGCGCAAAATTCACCATTCCTTCATAAATTCTTTACCATTTAGCCTTTGCATGGAACGGCGCACTAATGGTATAATAAGCACATGCTCACCGCAGGTGTGGTATCATTGCGGTAGGAAATTGAAGGAGTGAGTTTTATGAAGTGGTTCAAACAACAAAGCAACGCGATAAAAGCTTGCATCGTGGGCGGCGTGGCATTGGTGTTGGCGGCGGTTTTCGTGCTACTGAGCATCTTTGTGATTGCCCCCAACGTGCACTATTCACGCGCACAGCGGCTCATTAGCACAGACCCGGCCGGCGCACACGAAGCATTCTACAACATGGGTGACTTCCGCCAGTCAAGCGAAATGATGCAGCAAATCCAAACTGATATTTTGGCAAGCCGCAGCGAGGATACCGTGCAGTTCGACGGCGCAACATGGCTTGTGCTGGAAGAACGCGATGGTCGCATGCTGCTGCTGCGTGAAGAAGTTCTGCCTTCGCGTCCTTTCCATGGTGCGTTTGCCGAAATCACCTGGGAAAACAGTGCCATGCGCACCTATCTCAATGGGCAATGGCTGCACCGTGTGTCGCCGAACTATCGCGAGCGCATTGTGCAAACCGAGGTCTTCAACCGTGACTCCCGCTTTGGCATGGATGGCGGCGAAAACACGCAAGATTACGTCTTCTTGCTCTCCATGGGCGAAGCACGGCTATATTTCGCCAACGACCAAGCACGCATCGCACGCGCGGGCAGCTCGAACGTGTTCTGGTGGCTGCGCAGCCCGGGCTTGCAAGCAGACTTCGCCGCCACGGTGAGCGCAAACGGCTCGCTGGGCATCACCGGCACACCCGTGCACGGCGGCTTGGCAACCGACCGCTATGTGCGCCCGGCGATTTGGGTGACGGTGTAATGAACAAACGAAAAGCATTGGGCATCGCGGCAGCCTGTGTGCTGCTATTCGGGCTGATATTCGCAGGCGTGGGCGGCGGCATCTTCCTCGGTCTTGCCCTGCCGGAAATCCGTGACTTTAACTTTGCGCGCAATGCAGACTATCCGATGCACAGTGCCACGATAACCCATGTTGAGCGCTCAAACACCATGGTCAACGGCGAATGGCGTTATCGTGTGGTCTTTCGTTGCGATGACGGCATTCACCATGGACGAACTGCTCCGAGCTACTCGCGCCGAACCGCCGAGACCATGGTGGGCGACACGATTAACATTCGCGTTAGCGAAAACGGTCGCACCGTGCCGGTATATTTCTTTACCTCGGCGCGCAGCACCATTGGCTGGGTATTCTTGGGCGTGTTTGGCGGCATCGGCGTTGTGGCGATACTCACCGCAGGCGGTCTGCTCATCGCGCGCGGCAAAAAGCCCGATGACCGTTGGGCATAACACAACACAGTCGGGGCGGATTTATCCGCTCCGATTTTTTGCTTGCATTTTTGCGCAAGATGTGATATAATGGACTAGTGCGGATGTGGCGGAATTGGCAGACGCGCTGGTCTTAGGAGCCAGTGGGCAACCGTCCGGGTTCAAGTCCCGGTGTCCGCACCATATTAAATGACAAAATTTAATATCAAGAGGGCCGCCCGGTTTGGGTGGCTCTCTTGATATTTATGGGCTGAAAAGGCGCAGTATTGCGGGGTTAGCAAGGTTCGACAAACTGCGCGGCGCAGCCATTACAACCGACGCAACGACCTGAAACGCTTTGCCCGCATTTTCTCGCTGCACTGCTCAAATAATTTCGAGCCCCCCCTGCTCAAACAATTAAACGATTCCTAAAGCGCGAGCCCCCCTGCCTGTGCATATATGATTTTTTCCTAAAAACAGGGGAAATCATTATCGTGCAACCCCCTGCGACCAAAAGTAATTTGCCTAGCTATACTCCAAATTTTCCACGTTGTTTTCCAGCAGCTCAATGCCTTGTATGATTTGCTCTTTGGACAAAACAAAGCCCTCTTTTGCCCAGCGGCTGATGATGGCCATGCAGCCCTGCATATGGTATGTCACGAAGTACCGCATCTCCTGCGGGATTTCCTTGATGCCAAGTTCAAGCGCAAGAATCTCAATGTATTGTTCTTCTAAGAACGCGCTCACCCGGTCGAAGAAAGCCATGCTGCGCTGTTTGTCAAGCAACAGGCGCGCCAGCTTGGCGTTGCCGTGCACGTAATCCACAATCATGCGGTACACATCGTCGTTGCCGTGTGCAGTTTCCAGCAGCGCGGCCAGCTCGTCCATCGCGGCGGCTTCAATTTGCTCATACAGGTCATACACGTCTTGGTAGTGCGCGTAAAATGTCGCGCGGTGCACATCACAGTGGTCGGCCAGCTCCCGCACGGTGATGTTGCGCAGGTCTTTTTCCATCATCAGCTCTGCAAGCCCGTCTTGCAGGGTTTTTTTGGTCTTGCGCACCCGCCTATCTTTGTTGTTCATAGTTTGTTTACCTTTCTATCCGACACTGTGTCGCTTGAATGTCGCTTAGTCGGCATTTCGGCATGAGATTGCCCATTGCAAAGCGACACCATGTATAGTATACTACAACAGACGAGATAAATCAACCAAAAAATTTGCAGGAGGAACTCATCATGGCAAACTTGAATTGGATTAAGAATCGGTCTTTCAGCTGGATTATAGGGCTGAAAATCGCGGCGTGGGTTGCGTTCGCGGGGGCAAGCATCTACGGCATCATTCAGGGCGTTCTCATCGGCAGTTTGGTCAGAGGAATTGGCGGCAGCTTCTTGCCCGGCGTTGTTTCGGGTTTGGTTGTTGCACTGAGTGTCGCCGTGATTGCGGCAGTTGGGCTTGCTGCGGCAAATGTGTTCTTGAACTTCATGCAAGACACTGCGGAAACCAAAGCCATCATGCTTGCGCAAACAAAAGCGAGGGCAACCACATGAAACACATCACACTTGACCCGATGGGGCAGTTTACCGCCGCCACCGTGGGCGACCACCAGCCCAGCTCGTTCACCCTCACCGCGCACTTGAAAGAAACCGTTGACCCTGCGTAAGCGTCAAATAGAAAAGCACCTGTACAGGTGCTTTTCTATTTGACGCTTACCGTAGGGCATCTTTATTTTGCTCTCCAAACGATATCATAAGAAAAT
>WQRM01000174.1 GCA_009786735.1 Oscillospiraceae bacterium
GGAGGATGGCCGCGCGGGGCTGGGGATTTTCCCCGAGGGCACGCGCTCTCCGGATGGCACGCCGCAAGCCGGCAAAAACGGTGCTGCTGTGCTCGCGCGCAAAACCGGCGCGGATGTGCTGCCGTGCTCGCTGTATTGGGATGGCAAGCTGCGGCGCGGCACTCGCGTGACGGTGCGTATTGGCGAGGTGATTCCCTTTGACCAATTGGGCATGGGGCAAGCGCCCAACAAGCGCGAAAACGCCGCGGCTACGGCGAAAATCATGGGCGCGATTGAGGCGCTGTGGATGTTAGATGCTAGACGGTAGAGGTTAGACGCTAGATGTGCGTGGTGGACTTTCGACGCGTGTAGGGGCGGCTATTAGCCGCCCGTGCCTCTTTCACTCGCCATAAAACTCCCCGGGCGGCGCGCCCGCCGCCCCTACAGGTTGCGGGTTGGTGCGAGCAAGTGCAAACTCCGCACCCCCAGTCGCCGCGCCGCATGCCGTGAAGGAGAAAAACACGTTCGCGGCGACAGCCCCCGCGCCTGCGCGAGGGCCGCTCAGGAAACGGTTTTCTGCGAGTTTCATCAAGCCGAAACCTGTAGGGGCGGATGCGAATCCGCCCGGGGGTGCAATAATACACAACCTATCCGAGAACACAGCGAAGCGACGGAGCCCCACCGCAGGTGGCGTGCTCGCCCGAAAAAACACCACCAAAAGCCAGCACCGCCCTCGCGTGTGAGGGTTGATTTTTTTTCGTAGCGCTATCGCGGTGGGTTGCGGGTTGACAGATGCGCGCAGGCGTGATATAATGGAAGTCTATTTTTTTTCACAAGGAGGCAGTATGTTTACATCGGATTGCTTGAACGTCAACGACAAAGGACACCTCACCATCGGCGGAGTGGATACGCTCGACTTGGCTGCGCGCCACGGCACGCCTGTGCTGGTGATGGACGAGGCGCAGGTGCGCGAAAACTGCCGCGCCTACACGAGCTCGATTGCGCAGTATTATGGCGGGCACGGCATGGCGCTGTATGCGAGCAAGGCGTTTAGTTGCAAGGAGATTTGCAGGATTGCGAAAGAAGAGGGGTTGGGGCTTGACGTGGTGTCGGGCGGTGAGCTTTATACGGCGCTTGCGGCTGATTTCCCGCCGCAGCGCATCTACTTTCACGGCAACAATAAGTCGCCGGCAGAGCTTGCGATGGCGCTTGAGGCAGGCGTGGGCTACATAGTCGTCGATAATATGCAGGAAATTGAATTGCTTGAAGATGTTGCCGCGAAGCGAGGAGCCACACCGCAGGTGTTGCTGCGCATTAAACCCGGCGTTGAGGCGCACACGCATGAGTTTATCCGCACCGGGCAGATTGACTCGAAGTTTGGCTTTGCCCTCGAAACTGGCGAGGCTATGGCCGCCGCACACGCCGTGGCGCAAACGCAGCACTTGAGCTTGGTGGGTATTCACTGCCACATTGGGTCGCAGATTTTTGACGTGGCTCCCTTTGAGCTGGCGGCGGAGGTTCTGTTGGGCTTTGTGGCGAAGGTGAAGGACGAGCTGGGCATCGAAATGAGCCAGTTGAACCTCGGCGGCGGCATTGGGATTAAGTATTTGCCCGACGACAACGCGCCGAGCTACACGGTGTATTTTGAGCATGTTGCGCGGATGATTGAGACGCAATGCGCGGCGCTGGGCTTGCAAAAGCCCTATCTGCTGCTTGAGCCGGGGCGGTCGATTCCCGGCCCTGCGGGGATTACGCTGTACACGGTGGGCAATGTGAAGGAGATCCCCGATGTGCGCACCTATGTTGCCGTGGACGGCGGCATGGGCGACAATCCGCGCTACATGATGTACGGCGCGAAGTACACGTTGCTCAACGCGGGCAAGGCAGGGGAGGATGCGACCGAGACCTACACGGTGGCAGGGCGCTACTGCGAAAGCGGCGATCTGCTTGCCGAGCACACGAAAATCCAGCCGCTGCAACCCGGCGATGTGCTGGCTGTGCTGAGCACCGGCGCGTATAACTACTCCATGGCGCTTAACTACAACCGTGTGCCCAAGCCGCCCGTCGTGATGGTGCGCGATGGCGACAGCCGCGTGATTGTGCGCGGAGAAAGCCTTGAAGACATGGCGAGGCTGGATGTGTAGCGGACTGTCGAAAGGGGAATAACGTTGTGAAGGACTATTCTGATGATAGATGCATATCAGATTGCGTTTTTTGTGGCAACCAAGCTAGCACTGTTGACCACATTCCGGCAAGGACATTCTTGAATAAGCCATATCCCACAAATCTTCACACAGTACGTTCTTGTGAAAGTTGCAACAACAGCACTTCCCGAGATGAAGAGTACCTGTCTTTTTTATTGCGTTATATAGCTTTAATAGAAGATGAAAAAGACATCGACGATTGGCTGAATAAGGAAAGAAGATTGAGAAATGAGGATGCCTTGTTTGATTGCTTGCGCGTTGATGAAAGCAGAGAAGTTTTCATCAATGTTGATGCCGAAAAAGTAAATCACGTGTTGCGAAAATATGCAATTGGACATGCTGCGTTTGAACTAGGAGAAAGAATGCATGAAGAACCTACATACACAACCTTTGCTTTCAAAGGCCAAGTAGGCGAATCAATTATCAAAAAAATCAATCATATATCCAAATGTGATATTTATCCTGAAGTTGCGAGTCGTTTGCATCAGAGAATCGTTGAAGATGGTGAAAACAGTTGGCTGTCTATTCAAGACGGTAAATATAGATATGTTGTAGAATACTCCCCGCACGTAAGAGTGCGAATTGTTATCGGAGAAATTTTATTAGGAGAAATCGGCTGGGATAACTAATACGATAATTTAGGCGAAAAATATATTTCCCGCACGAATAAATATTATAATAACGGAGGTATTCCCATGCAATTCAAATTCGTACACAACAACATCAACGTGCGCGACCTGGACAAGAGTCTGGCGTTCTATGCCGAGGCGCTCGGTCTTACGCCGGTGCGTGAAAAAACCGCCGCCGACGGCAGCTTCAAGCTGGTTTACCTCGGCGATGGCACGGGCGGTCACCAGCTGGAACTGACGTGGCTGCGCGACTGGGATCGGGCGTATAATCTGGGCGACAACGAGTTTCATCTGGCGTTTGAGACGCAGGACTTTGCCGCGGCGCTCGCCAAACACAAGGACATGGGCGTGGTGTGCTATGAAAACCCCGGCATGGGCATCTACTTCATTGCTGACCCGGATGGCTACTGGCTGGAAGTTCTGCCGAAGAAGTGAGGAATTTCTTGCCAGCGTGCGACAAAGGGGTAAACACACGCAAGAAAGGTGGATGATGATGAAAAAACTGATAGGGTTGCTGGCGATGATACTGGCGCTGACGGTGCTGGTGGGCTGCACGTGGGGGC
>WQRM01000175.1 GCA_009786735.1 Oscillospiraceae bacterium
CGTGATGCCGCCTTGGCCGCCATGGCGCAAGCCCTGCAAGACCGGCAGGCGGACATCCTTGCCGCCAACGAGCAGGACCTCGCCGCCGCACGCGAGAACAACATGCGTGAGTCCCTGCAAGACCGCCTGCGTCTCACGCCTGAGCGCATCGCGGGCATGCGCCAGGGTATCCTCGACATCATGGGTCAGGGCGACCCGCTTGGGCTTGTGCTCGGCGGCGGCGTGCGACCCAATGGTCTGCGCATCCAGCAGGTGAGCGTGCCGCTGGGTGTGGTCGGCATGATTTACGAAGCCCGCCCCAACGTCACCGCCGATGCCGCAGCACTTTGCCTCAAGAGCGGCAATGCGGTCATCTTGCGCGGCGGGCGTGAGGCGATTCACTCCAACACCGCGATTGCCAACACCCTGCGCACCGCCATCGCAAGCGCAGGTTTGCCCGAAGATTGCGTGCAGCTCGTCAGCGACACCAGCCGTGACAGCGCAACCGCCATGATGCAAGCCGTCGGGCTCATCGACGTGCTGATTCCACGTGGCGGCATGGGGCTCATCAACGCCGTGGTGCAAAATTCCCGCGTACCGGTCATCGAAACCGGCGCAGGCGTGTGCCACACCTACGTCGATGCATCCGCCGACCTCGACATGGCGCTTGCTATTGTCGAAAACGCCAAGTGTTCGCGACCCAGCGTCTGCAACGCCTGCGAAACCGTGCTCTTGCACGCTGATGTCGCCGACACATTCCTGCCCATCATGCAGCAGCGCATGCCGCAGGTGGACTTCCGCCACGACGAAGATAGCTGGGGCGTGGAGTTCGGCGATCTCACCCTTGCCGTGCGCGTGGTCGCCGGCATGGATGAAGCCGTGGCGCATATTTCGCGCTTCGGCACAAAGCATAGTGAGTGTATCGTCACCGAAAGCTATGCCGCCGCGCAGGCTTTCCTCCAGCAGGTGGACGCCGCAGCCGTGTACGTCAACGCCTCCACGCGTTACACCGACGGCGGCGAGTTCGGCTTGGGTGCGGAAATCGGCATCGCCACGCAAAAACTGCACGCGCGCGGTCCGCTTGGTCTGCGCCACCTCACCAGCAGCAAGTACGTGATTTACGGCAGCGGCCAGTGCAGGTAAGCGCGCGCTTCCTTTGCCACTTTTTTGAAAAAAAGTGGCGCAAAAAACTTTAGTCGCGCTGCGCGCGTGGAAAATTTTATGTGCTGTGCAGATGTTGCCAAGACCTCCCCCTTGGGGGAGGAAAGCTCGTCGTAGGCGTGCAGGTGGGGGTTCATATTGCGCAAAAAAGGAGGAGAATCATATGAAACACAAACGAACGCACAAGTGGGCATTTCCGTTGGGACTGCTGGTGGTCGTGCTGGCGGTGGTCGGCGCGGTCAGTTTGATCGGCTCGGCGGTGCGCGGCGTGCAAAATTGGATCGACAACCCCGCTGAACGTCGCGGCTACGAGGCCTTTTTGGCCAACGTCGTTGCCCGCGCGCCAGACCCATTCAGCGCACCTGAGCACGCGCACAACCAGGCGCAGCTGGTGGACATCGCGCTCACGGCGCTGATTCGGCGCTACGACAACACGCCCGCAGACTTCACCATGGACGACTACGGCAACCTCGTGGTGCCGCAGCAAGCCGTGGCGGACATGTATCGTGCGCTGTTCGGCATCGACCTGCCGCACTACGCCGCCCTGGCACATGCCTATGATTTCTGGTTCGACACCGTGCAGCAGGCATTTCTCGTGCCCTTTGCAGGCGAGCTGGTGGTCTATGTTCCGCGCGTCATCGGCATCAACCGCGTGGGCGGCTCGGTGGAGCTCACGGTGGAGTATCTGCTCTACGAAGACACCAACCTCGACGAATTTAACCGCCAGCAAGAACTCGTGCCGGTGCGCACCATGATCATCCGCCTCAACGAGCAACCCGGCAACGAACTCGCGCCTTGGCAAATCGAGCAAATCAGCCACCCCCTCGCCACCGAAGTCGTCGCCGGCGCGCCGGTGCTGCGGTAGTTGTTCTTTCTTTGGCAAAAAAAGAACAAGAAAGGAGTCCCCATGAAAATTGGCATTTGCGGCGGCGCAGACAAAGCCGCCCTGGCGAAGTCCGCAGGTTGTGATTATCTCGAAATGCACTTCACCCACACTGCGCAGCTCGACGACGAAACCTTCGCCGAAACCCGCGAGGAGCTCGCCCGCGTGGGCATCCCCTGCGAGGCGATGAACTGCTTCCTTCCGGCGGACTTCCAACTTGCATCGCCCGAACTTGACGTGTCCGCGCTGCAGACATTTCTCGCCAAAGGCTTCATGCGTGCCGAGCAACTGGGTGTGCAGGTGGTGGTGTTTGGTGCGGGTCGCGCACGCCGCCTGCCCGACGGCATGCCCAAGCAAACCGGCTGGCAAATCCTCGCGCCCATCTGCCGCTTGGCGGGTGATCTCGCAGCCAAGCACGGCATCACCATCGCCATTGAGCCGCTCAATGTGCGCGAGTGCAACGTTGTCAATACCCTGCGCGATGGTCTCGCGCTGATGAAACTCGCCGATCATCCCAATGTGCGCCTGCTTGCCGACATGTATCACATCAGCGACAACGGCGAGGACACGCGCGACCTCCTGCTCGCTGGCACAAACCTGCTTCACTGCCACGCAGCCAGCCCCGGCAGGAAATTCCCCATGCCCGGCGACGGTCACGACTACACGCCCTTCTTCGCTGCCCTGCACGAAATCGGCTACACCGGTCGCGTGTCCATCGAAGCCGCCGCGCCTAACTCGCCCGAAGAAGACCTAGCGACCTGCGTGGCTCTGCTGCGTGATGCTGCGTGACGCGAGGCGCTAGCCGCGCTACGCGCGTGGGAGATTTTCATGCGTTGCGCACAATAAAACACAGGAGGAAACACGATGAGTTATGATGTATTGGTGATTGGCAGCGGAACAGCGGGGCTGTTCTTTGCGCGCAAAATGGCCGACCAAGGCTACAAAGTGTTGGTGGCAGACAAAGCTCCGGCCGAAGAACTCGGCAGCCGCCTTGCGGTGTTCCACATTGACAAGGAGATGTTTGGCAAGCTGGACGTGCCCATGCCCGTGCCCGGCGACGCCGACCATGTTGCGCAGTTCGACGCCGGAACATACTACCCGCCGTTCGGGCAATACATGAAACGGCACGACGGCAAGCAGAATATCGTTTGGGCGCACTATCCATTTTTGCTGTGCAAGCTCAAAGAGTTTATCGTGCGCCTGCGTGCATGGTGCGCCGAAGCCGGGGTTGATTTCCTCAACGAAGCCGCGTTCACACAGCTCGTGTATGACCAGCGCGGCGTGGCGGGTGCGCAGTTCACCAAGCATGGTGAGAACATCAC
>WQRM01000176.1 GCA_009786735.1 Oscillospiraceae bacterium
ATAGGCAACTTGCGCGGCGGCGGCACCTTGCAGCAGCTGCGCCACGTCAATGCCGGCGCAGGCGATGGGCAGCAGTCCCACGGCGGAGAGCACACTGTAGCGCCCGCCCATGTCGGTGGGGACAACGAAAGTGGGCCAGCCTTGGCGTTTGCTTTCCTCCAGCAGCGTGCCTTTGCGTGCGTCGGTGGTGACGTAGATGCGCTTGTTGATTTCATTGGCGTTGCCTTGCCATTTTTCGCTGAGCAGGCGGCGGAAGTGCCGGAACGCCACGGCGCACTCGAGGGTTTGCCCGGACTTGGAGATGACGTTGATATAGAAATCGCGGCCGTCGATGAGCTGCTCGAGGTCGGCGAAATCGGCTTCGCTGAGCGTGCAGCCGGTGAAGTAGATGGCGGGCGTGCCCTTGCGGGTTTCGTTGTAGTAGCGGCTGGTGCAGGCTTCGATGACCGCGCGTGCGCCCAAGTAGCTGCCGCCGATGCCGATGACCAACAGCACATCCGCGTTTTGCTTGATGTGCTCGGCGGTGGTTTGCACACGAGCAAATTCTTCGTGTTGCAGATACTGCGACGGAAAGCGCAGCCAGCCGCGCATGCCTGCGCCGCGGCCTGTGCCGTCCTCAAGCGCTTGGTGGGCGGCTTGTGCGTGCGCGGTGAGTTGTTGCAGCTCGGCGTCGCCGGGTGTGGCTGCGCCGGTGTACTGCAGCGATAGTTCAAGTGGCTCCATGGTGTTCTCCCTCAGTTTGTGTTATACATCATTCACCTTTTATTATATCGCATTGTGCGAGAAATTGCAAGCATTTTTGTGGGAAATTTTCTTGACAAAAACGCAAATACGTGCTAAAATGAGTTTGGTGCTGCGTGCTGCGGCGCGGTTAGTTTCCTCCGAGTTGGTTTCATTTGCCAACGGAAGGGGGTGAGGTCGATGGAGTATTTGGTGATGCTTGTGCTGGTTTTGTACATGTTCGCTGAGTTGAAAAGAACCGATAAAAAAGACTAACCGCCCTCCAGCAAAAGGTAGCGGTTAGTTAGTCTGGTCAACAGAGGAGCTGCTGCGCCACAGCGCTAAGCCCTCTTGACAACTCTATTATAGCACAATAATGGAGCGCTGTCAAGAGGGAGTTTTTGTTGCTTTGTTGTGGTCTATTATAGGTTCATCAACATCCACGCGCAGAACTTGTGCCCAACTCCACATTCACATCCTGCGCTTGCCAGTGTTTTGGCAGGCGCGGGGTTTGTGTTATCTCGCCGCCGTGCATGCGCAGACCCAGCAGCTCTTCCGTGACGCAGCGCAGCATCCACGCCGCTGAGCCGGTGTACCACGTCCAGCCTGCGCGACCTTCGCAGCCGGGCGAGTAGTTCACGTCGCCCGCGAGGCAAAAGGGCTCGCCACGGTAGCGCGCGGCACGCTGCGGGTGGTGGCAGAAGTCCGCGGGGACAATGAGCCGCAGGGCTGCATACGCCTCGTCGGTGCGGCCCTCACGCAGCAGGGCGATGATGAACCACATGGCGGCGTGGGTGTATTGCCCGCCGTTTTCACGCAGGCCGGGCGGGTAGTCGTTGATATAGCCCGCGCGGCGCGATTTGTGGCTGAATGGCTCGCGCAGCAGCTGGATGCCATGGGGGTTGATCAGCTGTGCGGCGGCGGTGTTGAGCGCGAAATTGCGGCGTTGGGCGTTGGGCATGCCGCAGAGCGTAGCGAAACTTTGGGGCAGCAGGTCAACCGAGCATGGGTTGCCCGAGCCGCCGCCGAGCGGCACGCCGTCGTCCCAAAAGGCGCGCAGATAGCGGTCGCCTGTCCAGGCTTTTTCGTCGATGGTGCTGCGCAGGCGCTGGGCTTGCTCGCGGAAATATGCCGCCCGCTGGTGCTCGTGCATGTGCTCGCACAACGGCGCCATGCCGTCGCATACCATGGACATGAACATGCCCAGCCATACGCTTTCGCCGCGCCCACGTGCGCCGATGGCGTTCATGCCGTCGTTCCAGTCGCCGCCCATCATCAGCGGCAGACCGTGCTCGCCCATGAGCGTGAGGGCGCGGTCGAGCGCACGGGTGCAGTGCTCGTAGAGGCTCGCCCGCTCGTCGCCGAGGGGATAAGCGGCGTAGCGCTCTTTCTCGTGCGGCTGCAGCAGCTCGCCTTGGCGGAAGGAAATCATCGTGTGCAGGAACTGGTAGTCGCCGGTTTGCTGCACGTAGTCTGCGGTGACAAAGGGCAGCCAGAGATAATCGTCGGCGTATCGGCTGCGCACGCCACGCGTGACATGCCCGGGCAAACGATGCCACCAGTGCATCGCGTCGCCCTCGGGGAACTGCGCGGCTGCTGCGCGGATAATCTGCCGACGCACGAGTTCGGGGCGCGTGAGGGTCAGCGCAGAGACATCCTGCAGCTGGTCGCGCATGCCGAACGCCCCGCCGCATTGCGAGTGCCCGGTGCGTCCCCACAGGCGGCTGGTCATGATTTGATGCGGCAGCCAGGTGTTGACCATGTGGTTGAGCGCGGGATCCGGGGTGGTGATGCGTAGTGTTTGATGCGCGCGGGTTGTGCTGTCTGCGGCGACGAGGTTCATGCACAGCGCGGCGTTTTTCGTGGCAGCCCATGCGAGGGAAAACGCCACGGTGCTGTCTTCGTTCGGCGAGATGTGCAGCTGCCTGCCGACTGCCGCACAGGGGTCGCCTTGGGGAAGCTGGCTGTTGCCACGCCAGTGCCCGCGCCAGAACGCCGCTCGATCGGCACAGCAGAAGTCTGCGCCGCCTTGCAGCAGCAACGCCGTGTGCCCGCGGATCATGCCCGCAGGAGAGTGCAGCAGCCAGCCGTCGGGCAGACGCTCGCCGAGCAGGGGCGCGTTTTGCTGGCGGCGCGTGCCGAGCACGGGCTCGGTGTAGTAGCAAATTTCGGGGGTGAGCTGGCGCGGCGTGTGGTTGTGCAGCGCGACATGCACGCGTTTGGTTGCGCCTTTTGGCGGCACGGTGACGGTAACGGTGTAGCGCAGACCCTGCACTTGCCCGTGCCATTTGGCGTGCTGCGGCGTGAACTCCACGCGCGTGCCCTGCAGCATGTCATACACTCGGCTGCCGAATTTGAGCAGCAGCAGCTCGCCTTGATTGTCGCCGCGGGGGTCGTTATCCCACGGCGTGAGCTTGTTCTCACGCGAGTTGACCGCCCAGGTGAAGCCCAGGCTGCTGTCGCTGACGAGCGTGCCGAACGCGGGGTTACACAGTGGCAGGCTCCAGGGCACGGGCGGCGTGTGGTTGATGTGAAAGCCGCCGTCCACGAACTGCCATGGGCGCTCGGGGCGACCGTCGCGGCTGGTGTG
>WQRM01000177.1 GCA_009786735.1 Oscillospiraceae bacterium
TTTTTCGACGCATTCAAAAAATCCACAGCGAAGCGACAAAAAAGTTTTTTGGTTCTTTTTTTCAAAAAAGAACAAGAAGGAGATTATCATGTACAAACTAGGTGTAGATTTGGGCGGCACGAACATTTCGGTGGGCGTGGTTGATGGTGACTGGAAGATTATCGGGCGAGGCAAGCGCAAGACCCTGGCGGGTCGCCCGGCGGAGCAAGTATTGGCGGACATCGCGGCGGCATGCAACGATGCGGTGGCGGATGCTGGTCTTGCGGCGCAGCAGATTGAGAGCATGGGTCTTGCGACACCGGGCAGCGTGGAAAAAGACACGGGCGTGATCACCTATGCGAACAATTTGGACTTCCACAATGTGCCCGCGCGCGAGATTTTGCAGCAGTGGTATAGCTGCCCGATTTATCTGGACAATGACGCGAACTGCGCCGCACTGGGCGAGGCACTTGCCGGCAGCGGACGCGGCGTGAACTCGTTCATCGCGGTGACACTGGGCACCGGCGTGGGCGGCGGCATCGTGATTGACGGCAAGGTCGTCAACGGTTGCAACGACGCGGCTGGCGAGGNGGGGCACTTCGTGATCGCGGTTGACGGCAAGCCCTGCAACTGCGGGCGCAGCGGCTGCTGGGAGAGTTATTCTTCGGCCACGGCGCTCATTGCGCAGGCGAAGGAAGCGGGGCTTGACATCGACGGCGCGAAAGATGTGTTTGACGCACGCGATGCAGGCGACGAACGCGCGGCGGCCGTGATTGAGTACTATCTGCGCTATTTGGCGGCGGGCGTGACGAACCTCGTCAACATCTTCCAGCCGGATAAAATCTGCTTTGGCGGCGGCGTTGCCAACCAAGGTGAGGCACTGCTGGTGCCGCTGCGCAAGCTCGTTGAAGCCGAGCGCTACACCCGCTATGCGCCGGTGCAAACCGAGCTGGTGCAGGCATGCTTGGGCAACGACGCGGGTATTGTGGGGGCTGCGGCGTTGGATTGTTAACCACCCCGTCACGCTGGGGCGCGTGCCACCCCTCCAAGGAGGGGAATGGTCGCTCCGCGAGCCTTCCTCAGTCACGCGCGACGCGTGCCAGCTCCTTCCAGAGGAAGGAGCTAAGGCTTAAGCGGTAAGCGACAGCAAAACTTGAAGCAGCAAGCCCCAGCTCCTCTCCTCTGGAGGGAGCTCCCGACCTCGGGTCGGGTGAGGGAGGCGTGCGGAGCACACGCTGTGCGAATTGAACAAATTTGAAGAGAGTCGAAACATGTAGGGGTGGCGGGCGCGCCACCCGGGCAATAAATATATGGTGATATTAAGGTTTCGGGCGGCGCGCCCGCCGCCCCTACATGTCGAATTATTGCGAGGAAATAACATGACAGAACAACTACAACAACAGGGCATTGCCTTCGCCGAGGGCGTGCCTATGAGCAGCAAAACCACTTTCCGCATCGGCGGCCCGGCGGAGCTGATGCTCTACCCAAACAGCGTGGAACAGCTGCAAGCGTGCATCAAACTGTGCCACGAAGCGGGCGAGAAGCCCTTCCTGCTTGGCCGCGGCAGCAACCTGCTGGTGAAAGACAGCGGGCTCGACGGCGTGGTGATCTCGACGGAGAAGATGGTCGGCATGGAGGACTTGGGCGACGGCAAGATGTACGTCGAAGCGGGCGTGAACCTTGCCGTGATGTGCAACTTTGCGCTCAAACACAACCTCACCGGCGCGGAGTTTGCCTTTGGCATCCCCGGCGCGCTGGGCGGTTCGACGTATATGAATGCCGGTGCTTACGACGGCGAAATGAGCGATATCATCGCGGAAGTGCTGGAGATTTCGTCCACCGGTGAGCTGAACTGGCTGCCTGTGGTCGAGTGTGCGTTTGGCTACCGCAAGAGCGTGTTCATGCAGACCGGCGGCGTGGTTGCGGCGGCTCGCCTGCAACTCAAGGTTGGTGATCCCGCGAAAATCAAGGCGGAGATGGATGACATCATGCACCGCCGCCGCGACAAGCAACCGCTTGAGTTCCCCAATGCGGGCAGTGCGTTCAAGCGCCCGCCGGGGCATTTTGCTGGCGGGCTGATTCAACAGTGCGACCTCAAAGGCCGCAGCGTGGGTGGCGCGCAAATTAGCGAAAAGCATGCCGGGTTTATCATCAACACCGGCGGTGCCACGGCTGCCGATGTGCGGGCGCTGATTGCGCTGGTGCAAGAAGTGGTGCAGCAAGAAACCGGCGTGTTTCTTGAGCCGGAAATTAAATTTGTATGATGAGTTTTTCTGTGCAAGTGAAGCAGGAGCTGCTGGGCGTTTCGGCGCAGCAGCAGCTTTGCTGTGCGCAGGCGCAGCTGTATGGCATGCTGTTGTTCGGTGCGAGCTTCAACGGGCGTGAGATCAGCTTGCGCACCGAGCTGCGCGGTGTGGCGGACTATGTTGCCGAGCAATTGCAGGACTTAGCGTTGATTCAAGCGCAGCTGCAGCACAGTGGCAGAAAAGTGGAGCTGACGGTGCCGCGCGCGGACGATCGCCGCCGGCTGCTGGAGCGCATGGGTCACAGCGAAGACGAGCCCGGCCGCCGCATCGCGCGGGAAAATTTTGCTTGCGAGGGCTGCTCCACGGCGTTTTTGCGTGGGGTGTTTTTGGCTTGCGCGGCGGTGAATGCGCCGCAACGGCAGTATCACTTGGAGTTCACGGTGGGCTACAAAAAGCTGTGCACGGAGCTTGCGCAGCTGCTGGGTGAGCATAATCTGCCGCCGAAAATCTGCCAGCGCAAGGGTGTGTGGCTGTTGTATTACAAGGACAGCGAGCAGATTGAGGATGTCCTCGCCAGCGTTGGCGCGCAGACGGCTGTGCTGGATTTTATGCAGACAAAAGTGGAGAAAGACCTGCGCAACAACGTCAACCGCGTGATGAATTTTGACATGGCGAACCTCGACCGTGCGACGGCGGCGGCAGCGCAACAGCTGCATGCGATTGCGCAGATCCGCGAGACGGTGGGACTGGATAGCCTGACTGCGCCGCTGCGCGAAACCGCCGAGCTGCGCGAGCAACACCCCGAGGCGTCCCTTGCGGAGCTGTGTGAGCTGTGTGCCGTGCCGGTGACGCGCTCGGGCATGAATCATCGGCTGAAGAAGCTGGTTGCGATGGCGGATGGCGGGTGATGGCTCACCGGTTTGCGCGGGATGGAGGGGCTGCGGCGAGTGATACTCGCCGCCTATAAGGGTGTGTCTTCAAAATATACAGCATGCATGACCAGCATGTAGGGGTGGCTTGCAAGCCACCCGGGGATAACATCTTAAGCTAGTATTTTTGCCCGGGTGGCTTGCAAGCCGCCCC